>JAIOSN010000097.1 GCA_021107605.1 Anaerolineae bacterium
CATAAATTCTGTGGTATTTTATTTTTAACAATTGTCAGGGAAAGGCCAATACAGGCTATCTGGACGCCTCCTAAGTGCCTTTTCTCAATTTGTCCTAACTTTCAGAATACCAGGAAACTTTTGCTCAAGTACTTACCCACCAGGTTAACGGGATTGCCCGATGCTGGAACGCCACCGCCAAAAGCAAGCTGCTCCGCTTCTGCCTCATATCCGTGCGGCCCATGACCAGGTTCACTTCCCGATCCAGCCCATAGGTGAACAATTGCTTCACGAGCGGCAAATAATGGGTCTCCCGCGTGACCCGACAATTATCCAGGAAGCGCACTAGCCGTTGGATTAAACTGTCACGCTGTCCGGCGATCAGCAGTTCCAGTGCCAGGTTGCCCAGATGACAGTCGGAGCTATACACCAAGGCTGGGGTGAGGAGCGCCAAGTTCCGCACTTGCGGTTTACTGGCCGCCGGTAGTCGTCGCTGTAATTCGCTGGTTAAGTTGCGCTGTAAGGTTTTGCGCATGCTAGAACCTCACTTGTGCTTAAGATAGTTCTATTATGCACCTATCTTGTTAAAAAAGTGAAGGTGGATAAATCCGCGGCAACATACCTCGGGCTCTTCAGTCCACAAACGGAGCCGATTAACCAAAATAGGGAACTCCCGGCTCAAAACAGTTTTATATTTTCCGGCTTTATCCGCTATCCAGCACAATCCCCTGGTGCAGGCCCTGGCTTTGCGCTTGCAGAAACGCGGCAAAACAGGGATGACGAGCGGCGGTGCGGCGCTGCGCAAACTGCTCCCACGCGCCTAGGGGGTCTTGAAATCCGGCCAACCTTTTGACCCCCATTATGTTACTAAAATGCCAGCTACCGCTTGACTTTAACACGGTATCTACTCAGCCCCTCTGCCAAATTCAAGAGCGGACGCAGATGAACGCGAATGGACGCTGATAAAAAAGGCTTTCCCCGGGAGAAACTAAAAAATCTGCGTTTTTTCTGCGCCAATCTGCGTCCAAAATTAAAAGTGTCAGGTAACTAGTCCTAAGGCTTAAATCTTTTCTCAGTGCCCTCGGTGTCTTCGTGGTGAGATAACTTTTTTCAGAGGAGTTAACCATGAATATCTCAGAAAAAGAACTGGCTTATGTACGCTATATCAAACAACGCTATACCCAGATGCTTTTACATAAGGCTAATGTGGTGGGAGTAGGCATCGGTATCCAAGAACCGGATGAGGATGAAGATGATTCTCCGCGCGCCGTTTTGGTCGTGAACGTAACTCATAAAGTGAAACGCAAGTATCTGGATTTGCAAGATATAATTCCCTCATACATTGAGGATGTCCCCATAAGAGTGGAGAGCATCGGACGCCCTCGCGCTTACGATGATTAGATGTTAGGGTAAAACATGAGAACAAAGGAGAGAACAATGACAGAAGAGCGTATCCTCGCGCAGGCGCGGCAGATCATTTCCCAAGTCATTCCAGAGATCTTTGACCGCAAAAACGTGGTTGCTTGCGGTTTAGGCTACAAAATTAGGGGAGAAGAACATACCCGTGAACTTAGCCTCATCGTCTCCGTGGAACGTAAGGAGCCAGAAAACCACCTGGCCAGCCGCGACATCATCCCCAAGACATTCGATGGCATCTACACCGATGTGATCGAGACCGGTCACATCCGCGCGCTATCCCCGGCCCTTGATCCCCGCGCACGACAGCGGCCCGCCAAACCCGGCATCTCCATCGGACATTATCAGATCACCGCCGGGACCTTTGGACTTTTGGTGCAGCGCGGCGAAGAGCATTTTATCCTCAGCAATAACCACGTCTTAGCCAATTGCAACAATGCCGCCAGAGGTGACGCTATCTGGCAACCCGGCCCCTTAGATGGAGGGAGTAACCAGGATAAGATCGCCACGCTAGCCAAGTTTGTGCCGCTGGATTTCGGGCAAGCGACTAGCGACTGTAACATCGCTTCCTCAGTCGCTGAGCTCATCAACGCCCTGGCTAACGTGGCCGGTTCAAGTCACCGATTGCAAGCCATCCAACAGACTGCCGGACAAAATCTAATGGATGCCGCGCTGGCCAAACCTGATAACCCCCAACAAGTCATTCCCGACATTATGGAGTTAGGTCTCCCCCTGGGAGTCGGCGTGCCAGCCTTAGGGCAAGCGATTCAGAAAATGGGTCGCACCTCTGGCCTCACTGCCGGCACCGTCCAGCAGATTGATGTAGAGGTCAGTGTGGATTATAATGGTCGCCCAGTACGCTTCACCGATCAAATATTTGCCAGTTCCATGAGTCAACCCGGCGATTCTGGGTCGGCCATCTTGGATATGGAGAAGCGTGTAGTCGGCTTGCTCTTCGCCGGCTCCGACCAAGTAACGATCTTCACGCCTATCCAACGGGTGCTGGCACATTTTAATGTCACCGTGGTAACGCAATAGTCAATGTCATTAAGCTAAGCCACTGACCAGACCTCAGAGGTCTACTGCGACCCTCTCCCGAAAGAAATTTACCGCAAATACGCCGTTGTTTGCCGCTAGGCGGCGCTACCGGAGACCTCTGAGGTCTTATCTAATGACATTGACGCAATAGTAGTCTGGTAAATGACTTTGCGGGTATAGTACGCAATTTTAACCGCCATGCTCGCTGTCCTGATTTGCCTTGATAACCCAGGATGTGGTAGAATACTTGTAACCATTGGCCCTGGTGAAAAAACAATTTCAGATGGCAACCATATCCTAGTAGAGTAGAGAATAATATGTTCAAGATAGGCGATCCGATCATTCATCCTACCCGTGGTGCTGGCATTATCACTGCCTTCATAAAACGTGCGGTTAAAGGTGAAACTATCCACTATTACCAAATTGAGATGCTTGGTGAGACCGCGTTACAGCTATTACTCCCGGTAGAAAAAGCTGTGGCGATCGGCATCAGGCGAGCTATCCCCCCAGAGCAATTACCCCAAATCTGGGAAATTTTGCAATCCCCCCCGGCGGAGCTGCCTACCAATAGCCGCAAGCGTTACCGTATGTTAAAGGAGAAGCTCCTGACGGCAGACACGCTGCAAGTTGCTGAAATCGTCCGTGATATCGTCTCCGAACGGCAAACAGATGGGAGTCTCAAAACCAGAGATCGCAACATCTACTTGGAGAGCCTTAACTTCCTATCGGGAGAAATTGCAGCTGTGCAAGGCGTTGAACTCTCTGCCGCGCGCGCGCTGGTGAAGAGAAAGATCAACCGGGAGCAATCGGCGGTAAAAACCTCCCAGCAATGAAGAATACGATTTTTTCGCACAAATCCTCCTGCCGGACTTGGGGCAACCTAACGCCGATGCCCCCAC
>JAIOSN010000222.1 GCA_021107605.1 Anaerolineae bacterium
ATTCCTGCCGGCGCTGGGCATTATCGGCTTTATTGGCTACCACCAATACCGGCTTCTTAGTCTGGTAAAGCAACTCCGCAACTTCCCGATCCGCGCCGGTGATACCCGTAATGGTATCAGTCAGAAATAATATCACGTCGGCTTCAGCTATTGCCTGCTCCGCCTGATGCCGGATCAGGGGGATAAATTCCGCCGAATCTTCCAACAGCGGTTGGCTGGCGAGTGGCCGGCGTCCCTCCTCCACCGCCTGGGGCAAGATCTCAATCCCGCCGGTATCCACCAGCATAAAATTCCGGCCCTCCCATTCGGCCAGAGCCATCACCCGATCACGGGTAGTACCGGGAATATCACTCACCACCGCGCGGCGTTCACCAATAATACGATTAAAAAGCGTAGATTTCCCCACATTGGGACGACCTACAATAGCAACATAAGGTTTAGACATTATTTTTCAGAGCTCCCTGGTTGACGCCAGCCCTACCACGTACAATTCTAGTAAAATATGGATGACCCTTCATTTCTCGCGGGGGGCCTCTCTGGCACCCGGCAGTATAAATGTAAAGCTACTGCCCTTTCCGAGCGCGCTATCCACCCAGATGCGCCCTTTATGCTTCTCAATCACCGACTTCACGATGGCCAATCCCAGACCGGTCCCCTGGATAGTATCGGTTTCTGGCGTGCAGACGCGATAGAAACGCTCAAAGATACGCGATTGTTCACCCAACGCGATACCAAACCCGTTATCCACCACGCTGAAAATGACATGAGCGCCTTCACTCCTGGCTTGCATACGCACCCAGCCACCAGCTCGATTATATTTGATAGCGTTGCTCAGCAGATTTTCCAACACTTGTCGTAAGCGTCGCCGGTTCCCCAACACTGCCAACCCCGGTTCAGTCTCCCAGGATAGCGTGACATCTGCCTCCACAGCTTGCGGCAACAGCTCTTCTCCCACCTCTTCCAAGAGCAGATCCAACCACATATTGTGCATTTCTAGATTATAACCAGCTTCAATACGACCGATGTCCAACAGATCAGTGATCAACTCGGTGATATAAGTGAGACTGCGCAACGCTTTATCAATAAACTTCTCCTGCACGTTGGTCAATGGCCCCACGCGATTCAATAGTTCAATATAGCCCTGAATAGTGGTCAAGGGCGTGCGTAAGTCGTGCGAGACAGTAGAGACAAATTCAGATTTCAGGCGATCCAGTTCCTTTAGATGCGTGATATCTTGCATCACAGCCACCCGCCCTACCCCTGGGACCGTAGTAAGCTGCGCATTAAATACTTGTCCATCTGCCAATGCAATCTCCGCATGAACACACTCCGCATCATTGGCAAACAGATCAATTAGATCAGCGTGATTAAGAGCATCCTGCAAAGAAACTCCTTGCGCCGTAGCGGGGATATTGAAAGCATCAGCCGCAGTCCGACTCCACAAGAGGAGCCGGTTCTGCTCATCGGTGATTAGCACTATCTCCGTAGCATGTCTCAAGATCGAGCGCAGGCGCGATTGCTCAGTCACCATGGCTTCGAAGAGCCGGACATTCTCCAGCGTGATTGACGCAAAATCCGCCAGCGAGGAGAGGGTGAAGAGCTGCGACTCAGTAAAAGCGAGATCGCGTGTGCGGTTGATCACGGCCAACACACCGACATTGCTACCATCCAGCCCTTGCAACGGCACGTAGAGCAGCGCGCTCGCTAGATAATCAGTAGCGATCTTCGTCTTCCGATGCAACATCACCGGGCGACCAGAACGGATCACGCGCCAGGCAACGGAGTCAGAGACCTCCTTATGGAAACGCTCCACATTTTCAGCGGTCATGTTCTTGGCCGCACGCAAATAGAGAATCTCCTCCTCGTACAAGAGAATAAAGCCCTCCTCGGCCTGGGTCAAGTTGACCGAAGCAGTCACCACCCGCGAGAGCACCGCTTCCAGATCGAGAGTAGAAACGATAGATTTCCCGATAGTGTAGATCGTATTGATCTCTTGCAACCGTTGGTTGAGAGCACGATTGGCTCGCGCCAAATCCGCCTGTAACTGCGCCTGATCGGGTCGCTGCCGGAGCAGAACCTGCTCCACCAACGCGCAATTTTCCGGGGTAACGAAAGGAGGTACTAGCACTCCCCGCAGTTCTAGTTGTGAGAGAAAAGGATTGAGTAGGTGAAACCCGGTTAAATCAGTTAGCAACGCCAACAGAGGAATACCCTCAAGTGACTCCAGCACCTGCGGCACGTTTTGCTCTTGAAGCCAAGCCAGATCCAGCAACGCCAAAACTGGTCGCGCTTCTTCCTTTAACTCTGGTAAATTGATAACAACGTACCCGTCCGGTAGCAACTGCCAATAGAGCTGACGAAACGAATCATCCCCTAGAAGTAGAATACGTGACTCTATCATCTCTTTCCCCCACCCATGAAATCAGAAAAATTTAACGGTTCTCTGGGACCCTACATGGACCTGAAACACCGTCCTCATTCTTGTTAATAAGACCTCCGCGGTCTCTATTTGCTGCAAATTCCTTGCATGCAAGAACCACATCAGACCTCGGAGGTCTGGTCGGTGCTTAACGTAATGACATAAAACTAATCATAACCCAGAATAGTCACGGCGCAACCAAAACATCACTTTTGTCCTGGCTGATGCGTAGTATAGTTGGCTAGTACAATCACCCTAAGGAGGTGTACGCATGACACTCTTAATTCGTTGGGCCATCAGCTCGTTCTCGCTCTTTGCCGCCGTCTGGATGGTGCCGGGTATTCGCGTGTCGGAGGCTGGTTGGGCCGTCTACGCGGTGATGGCTGTGGTATTGGGACTGGTTAACGCTTTTATCCGGCCCTTGCTGAAGGTTCTCACCTGCCCCCTCATTGTCTTAACCCTAGGTCTCTTCACCTTGATAATCAACGGCCTTACACTCTGGGTAGCTGCCGCGTTGGCTAACAGTTTCTTCGGAGTTGGTTTCTACATTGATAATTTTAGGGCCGCATTCTGGGGCGCGTTGATCGTCAGCATCGTGAGCATCATCCTCAACCTGTTCGTCGCTGATGAAGATTGACCAGCAGCGTAAGGTTAAATCGGCCCGCCTCAACCCAACTAAAGTAAACTTTGTCCACGTAGGTGGACAAACGGTCTGTGGGCCTCCGGTAACATACTTCAGTATATGTAGGCTGGCAAGAGATCGGCCACCGCGCAACACGACTAAAGTCGCTTTCCGAGGCGCGTTGCGCCGGGCGTCACCCTATGGCGACGCGCTAGTCCTCTGTCCACGTAGGTGAACAACCGGCGGTTAGCCTCCGGGAGCCTACTGCAATAGGCGTGTTGGGGAGACCTTACTGCTACTCATTTTGCGCTTGACAAAGTGCTAGCTGATTAAAAGTATTCTATCGTTTTACCTAAGGAGCCAGCAAATGCCACTGAGCAGAGTCACCTTTTGGATCCCCCTAGCCCTGATCATCATAATTCTGACCGGTTGTAATCCAACTCCGACAGCCAACCCCAGCACGCCAACCGCGCGCCCCACCGGCACCGCGACTACACGTCCTTCCCCCACACTGGCCCCGACCGCGACATCCACCCTGGCTCCCAGCGCTACCCCCACTCCCCCGGCCTCACCCACGACCGCGGTCAGCGCCACCCCCACGGAGACCGTTGAACCTTCCGCCACTGCTACGCAGGTTCCCACCGCAGATGATAGCGTACCCATCGGGGGATTAGACGCGGACTCCGGCGACGGCGTGACAATCAAGGGGCAGGTCATCGCCACCGCGAGCTTCTCAAAGGGCTTCAAATTCACGGTGGATGACAGTACCGGGCAACTCGTCCTCTTGCTCTGGCATACGACCTACGACGAAACCCCGGTGGCTCCGCGTCTCAACGTCGGCGCGACGGTCCGCGTGACGGGCAAGATCGGCGCCTACGAAGGCGAACTCCAGATTACGCCTTATGGCGGCAGCGACGTGACCGTACTGAGTGGCGGCTATGCGGCCGCCGCTTGTGATGCGGGCACGATCGGAGAACACTTAGGGGAAAGAATTGCTATCACCGGGCAGGTTTCCCGCGTGGAGGCGGCCGGCAGCAATGCCGTCAAGGTGTACGTCACTGATGAGAGCGGCGAAGCCCTGGTCTTCATCTGGAATAGCATCTTAGATCGTATCCCCAACGCGAACCCGGCACTGGGAACTATAGGCACCCAGGTGCGCGTCACCGGCGTAGTTGAGGAATACAAGGGAACTTTGGAGCTCATTCCCACGCTCCCTTATGATGTGGAAGTGCTGCCCTAAGTTCGATAGCGGCTTGGCAGCGAGCCAGCTTTTCCAGCGGAGTCAAACCTGATCTTTTCTCAGTGTTCTCTGTGCCTCCGTGGTGAACTATTTTTTCTTAGCGTCTTGGCGGTTTAGCGGCAAGCCAGCTCTGCCAGCGGAGTCAAACCTAATCTTTTCTCAGTGCGCTCTGTGCCTCCGTGGTGAACTATTTTTTTTCTTAGCGTCTTGGCGGGGAGCTCTCTTCTCTCAGTGTCCTCTGCATCTCTGTGGTGAACTATCTTTTTCTTAGCGGCTTAGCGTCTTAGGAATGAGAATTAAACAACTTGCTCATTTCGCCTGGTTAGTCAGTGGCAAGCCGGAAGAAAGGAGGTCTCCTTCTGGTGTCAGAAAATCATTCCCCCAATGTGCGTAAGCAGCCAGGCGGGGTTGAGGCGACCGTCTACTTCCGCAGTTGAAGCGCCAATGAAAAAGACCGCCGTCGTTATGCCGGCATTGAGGCGTATTGCGTGATGTTGTCGTTGGGGTCGTTTACCGTTTCCAGCCAGTCGTTGGGGTTGTAGGTGTAAGAGACGGCAGCAGCGTTGGGGTAGACGATCCTGGTAAGGTTGCCGACAGGATCGTAGGCGTACTGTGTGTTACGTGCTGCGTAATCCGTAATTTGGGTTAGGCGGTTGAGCGGATTGTAGCCGGCCAGAAGGTCGCCCAACGGGTCCGCCCAGCTGTGTCAGGTTGCCATTGGGGTCGTAACCGAAGGCCACGTCCTGGGCCGGGTCGGCCGGGTAGTGAATCTGCGCGCGCCGGTCGAGGGAGTCGTAGGTGTAGCGCGTGACCGCGCCGTTGGCAGCCGGTGTCGCGGGCTACGTACACAAGACGGACTCGCTCTTCGCCATCGTCGCGGCTATCCGCGCGGTAGTGCAGGGTCAGCCGTGGTACAGTCCGCGGGTTCAGGGCGAGATCCAGGCTTGGTTGCAGGGCCCGGTCGCGGCGCTGACGGCGCGCGAGCGCGCGGTGCTCCGGCACGTGGCGCGGGGCGTCAGCACCCGCGAGATTGCAGAGGCACTCTGCATCACCGAGGGCACGGTGAAACAGCACGTGACTCACATCTACCGTAAGGTGAAGATAAAGACCAGGGCCGCCGCCGTCGCCTGGGCCTGGGAACACGGGGTAGTCAAGAAGTAGAATTGCCAGCGATAGAC
>JAIOSN010000290.1 GCA_021107605.1 Anaerolineae bacterium
CCAAGACCGCTGAAGATCCGGCTGCTGGATATGTCTACATGCTCGCTGTGCGGCGACCGTGGCGTCAGCAGGGCGTCGGATTAGCGATGTTGCATCACACCTTCGGGGAGTTCTATCGCCGAGGCAAGAAACGGTGCGCGCTGGGAGTGGATGCGACCAGTCTCACCGGGGCGACGCGCCTTTACGAGAAGGCCGGGATGCATGTCCAGCGGCAAGCGGTGAGCTATGAGAAGGTGCTCCGCAAGGGACAAGATTTGAGTACGCAAACGTTGTAGCGAGGGAGCGAAAGGGCGATAAGGCGAGTGAGCGATAAGGCGAGTGAGCGAATTGCAAGTTGTCATCACGAGTCTGATCGTTTGAGTTTACTAAAAAAAGGAATGTAGATTGAAAACAATAGATCAATATTTATCTGCGAAAATCTGCGTCCCATAATAACTCGACCAATGAAGCCTTAGGCCCTCTCGCGATATGAGTTGATTTTAACAGCTAGCATAATTAGGAAGTACAACTATGAATACGAATGTGGAACATCATTTTTCACAACAGTTGGGCTTTGATCTAAAGGGAGCCAGAGCCAAGAATCGGCTGCTCGGATTATGGCGCATGATGACGGGGTTCCGGCTGGTCTACTTGGGCGCGCTTATCAGCATCACCATTGGGGCAGCGGCGCGCACCGGCACTTACCTGCTCTTGCGTCATATTATCGATACCGTTTTTACCCAAGGTCAAAATCTGGATAAGTTGCCGCTCTTCGCGCTCAGTTTCGTCGCTCTGGCGGGCGTGGAAGGATTGTTCTCTTACCTGCGCGGCATCTGGTCGGCGCGCACGGCCGAGGGCATCACCGTCCGGTTGCGGAACTATCTCTTCGATCATACCCAGCGGCTGACCTTCACCTACCATGACCACACTAAAACCGGCGGCTTGATTCAGCGCGCGACCTCGGATGTCGATACCTTGCGCCGCTTCTATGCGGATCAGGCCGTCGGCATCGGGCGGATTGTAGCGCTCTTCACTATCAACTTCGTGATGTTATTGCAGATGAACACCCGCTTAGGGTGGTTGTCCGTGATTATCATGCCCCTGGTGCTGGTAATGTCCTACTTCTTCTTTGGCAAGGTTTCTAAGGCTTATGAGCGCTATCAGGAACAGGAGGCTAAACTTTCGACCATCTTGCAGGAAAATATAAGCGGCGTGCGGGTGGTGAAAGCCTTCGCGCGGCAACGCTATGAGATGGATAAATTTGAGTGGGAAAATAAGGAGAAATATCGGCGCGGTAAGCGTCTCCTCGTGATGCACTCTCTCTACTGGCCGATCTCTGATATTCTCTGTTCCGGGCAGACTCTCTTGGTAATGATCGTTGGCGCGTCAATGACCATCCGGGGCGAAATTACGCTGGGGACTTACGTAGCGGTCATCGGCATGGTAGTCTGGATCATCTGGCCGCTGCGCAACTTGGGACGCTTGATCGTCCAGGTTTCCACGGGTCTGGTTTCCTACCGCCGGGTGATGGAGATCATCTCCGAAACCCGTGAAGATATGGAATCGGGCGAGACGTGGTTGGCGGAAAAGGAGCTGCGAGGCGAGTTCATCTTTCGGAACGTGGAGCTGGCCTATCAACCAGCCCCGCCGGAGCAGGATGAAGAGGAGGACAAAGAGGATGACGCTGAAACTCCGAAACCGCTCACAGTATTGCACGATATCTCCTTCCACGTCAAGCCGGGTCAGACGGTAGCGTTGTTGGGTTCCACCGGTTCTGGCAAGACGAGCATTGTCAATCTACTCTTGCGTTTTTATGATTACCAGACGGGAAGCATCACTTTAGATGGCCTTGAGTTACGGGAATATCCTAAGCGCGTCTTGCGCCAGCGGATCGGCATTGTGGAACAGGAGCCGTTCCTCTTCTCCCGCTCCATCCGTGAGAATATCGCTTACGGGCCCGGGCGGGAGGTGACGGAGGAAGAGGTAGTCGCGGCTGCCGAGGCCGCCGCCGTCCATGAGGTAATCCAGACTTTCCCGAAAGTGTATGATACGCTGGTGGGTGAGAAGGGCGTGACGCTTTCTGGCGGACAGCGGCAGCGAGTGGCGTTGGCGCGTACCCTGCTCAAAAATCCCAGCATACTGATCTTGGACGCGGCGACTTCTTCCGTGGATACCGAGACAGAGATGCAGATTGAGGCGGCTTTAGATCGCCAGCTGGCTAACCGGACCACTTTTATCATCGCCCACCGTATCCAGACTGTGATGCGCGCCGATTGGATCTTGGTCTTGGATAAAGGCCGTATTGTCCAACAGGGAGTGCATGAGGATTTGGTGCAGGAGTCGGGACTCTATCGGGAGACCTACGAGATTCAGGCGCAGATCGAAGAGGAAGTCGAGCGCGAGGTAACGTTAGAGTAAATTGCGTTATCATTTTTGGTTCTACTGAAAAAATAAAAATTCTTACCACAAAGGCGCAAAGGCACAAAGATTTGAAAATTAACTCTTTGACCGATAAGGGTAAACATTTTCAACCTAATCTAAATTTTTTTCTTAGCGTCTTTGCGTCTTAGTGGAGAACTAGCTTTTTCTAGTGGAGCCCTATTTACATTAGCCATGGAGTAAATCATGTCCAACTATGAGACATTTCAAGAAGAAGAATTTAGTACGGAGTTTAATGGTCAAGTGGTGCTGCGCATTTTGGCGCAAGTTAAGCCCTACTGGTATTGGGTATTAGGATTTGTAATAATGATTGCCGGCACTTCCGTGCTGGACGCGGGCTTCACCTACTTGGGCAAGCAGATCATTGACGAGGCCATTTCGGTCGGTGACACCGCGCGGCTCAAGGAATTCGTCTTGCTCTACGGCGGCATGGCGTTGTTACAATCTGTCACCGTCTTCGGCTTCATCTATCTGGCCGGGGTGTTGGGCGAGCGCGTGCAATACGATCTGCGGCGCAAGCTCTTCAATCACCTGCAAACCCTCTCCTTCTCCTACTTTAACGAGACCCCGTTGGGCTGGATTATGTCCCGCGTGACCTCTGATTCCCGCCGCATCGCCGAGCTGGTAACATGGGGGCTGGTGGATAGCACTTGGGCGATCTTCAATATCATCACCTCGTTGATTTTCATGACCATCATCAATTGGCGGTTGGCCTCGATTGTGCTGCTGATCGTGCCTATCATGCTGGGGGTGGCGGTGTGGTTCAAGACGCACATCCTGGTGGAGTATCGCCGGGTACGCAAACTGAGCTCGGAGTTGACCGGGATTTACAGCGAAAACATCTCTGGCGTGCGGGTAGTCAAGGCCCTGGTGCGGGAACGGCGGAATTTGGTGGAGTTTAGTGAGAAATCTTCCACCCTCTACCAGGCCGCTTACCGGGCTGCCTGGCTCTCTGCACTCTTCCTCCCGTTGGTGCAGATCATCGGCTCGCTGGCCGTCGGCGCGGTGATCTGGTATGGTGGCTTGCAAATCAACACGCAGGGCGCCCTCACCATCGGGGGAGTCCAGGCCTTCCTTTCCTACCTGACCTTCATGCTCTGGCCGATCCAGGACCTGGCGCGAGTGTACGCGGAGATGCAGCACTCCGTCGCCTCGGCCGAGCGGGTCTTCTCGCTCATCGACGCGCAGCCGGAAATCGTGGACCGGGAGGATGCAATCGATCCCGGCACGTTGCGGGGCGATATCGTCTTTGACGATGTGAGCTTCTACTACGAAGAGGGCGACCCGGTACTCGAACATTTCAATTTACAGGTAGCGGAGGGTGAACGCATCGCTATCGTGGGGCCGACGGGTGGCGGGAAGACGACCATTGTCAATTTACTGGCGCGCTTCTTCGAGCCACGGCAAGGCGTTATCCGGCTGGTGGGCCGTGATTACACCGAACTCACCCAGCACGCCATCCAATCACGCATTGGGATAGTTTTGCAGACGCCCCATCTCTTCTCCGGCACCATCCGCGATAACATCCGCTACGGACGGCTGGACGCGACGGACGAGGAGGTACTGCAGGCCGCGCAGATCGCTAAGGCGCACGAGTTCATCGTCGGGCTGGAGCATGGTTACGCTGAAGAGGTAGGCGAGGGCGGCGGCTTGCTCTCGGTGGGACAGAAACAGCTGCTCAGCTTGGCGCGGGCCGTGTTGGCCGATCCCGACATTCTGATCATGGATGAGGCCACCAGTTCGGTTGATACGCTGACCGAGGCCCTCATTCAAGAGGGTATGGAGGCGGTGATGCGCGGACGGACCAGCTTCGTGATCGCTCACCGGCTCTCCACTATCAAGAACGCCGACCGCATTTTACTCATTGAGGCTGGCAAAATTATTGAGATGGGTGATCATAAGGAGCTGATTCGCGCTCACGGTCACTACTACGACCTCTACACGCGGCAGTTCCGGCAGACGTTGGAGCACCAGTATAAAAGTAGACAGGAAACGGTAGATAGTAGACGGTAGACAGTAGACGGGGAACAAGCCCGTGGCTAAAGACCACGGGCTACGCGGCCACGCCCCATAAATGGGGCTAGCTGGGACACTCACTCGTTTCCTCGCCTTTTCGCTCACTCGCCTTCTCGCTCACTCATCTACTCGCTTTCTCGTTCACTCGCTCCCGCTCCCTCGCTTTCTCGCCTTTTCGCTTTCTCGCTCCATTGTCAAACGAAACAACCATGTTATAGTCACCAATTAGTAAATCAATTAGTGGGGGATCCCACACCTACAATAATGCAAATGTTTCACTAACGCCAACACCTGAGTCTTGAAGCAAACTTTAGACTTACGGCTTTAGACTTGCGACTTTTGACTTGCGACTTTAGACTTATTTTCAGAGGAGGATAGAGAACTGATGCGTTTACGATACCGGATAGGGATGGGCATGGTCCTGTTGATATTTTTGCTGCTGGCGGCGGTGGCCGTCGGCGCGAGCGCGCAAGAAAACGTGGTGCGCGCAATTCTATTTTATTCACCTAGCTGTGGACATTGCCACCATGTGATGGAAGAGCTGCTCCCGCCGCTCCGCGAACAATACGGCGCGCAATTGCAAATTTTGGAGATCGATGCCGCCACCGAAGCAGGCTCACGGTTCTATCAGTTCTCTACCGAGCTCTATGAGATCCCCCCGGAATGGCAGGGAGTGCCGCGCCTGGTGGTGGGGGACAAATATCTCATCGGCTCGCAACAGATCCCGGAACAATTCCCCGTCTTGATTGAGAAGTATCTGGCAGCCGGCGGTGCGGATTGGCCCGCCATCCCCGATCTCCCCACCGAGGAGTTCGCTTCCGTCACCGTCTGCCCGACTTGGCAGGAGAAATATATGCAGGACCCGGTGGGGAGTACACTCTGCGTGATCGTCCTGGTGGGCTTGTTAATCGCACTTTGGGCAGTAGCCAAGTCGCGTTCCTGGCAATCACGGTTAGCCGCCCGCGTCCGCCCGTGGGGTTTCTTGGCCGTGGCGCTGGTGGGATTTATCGCTGCCTCTTACCTGAGCTACGTGGAAACTACGCAGAGTTCTGCCATCTGCGGGCCGGTGGGTGATTGTAACGCCGTGCAGCAGAGCCAATTCGCGCTCCTTTTTGGCTGCGTGCCGATGGCCATCTTCGGGTTGCTGGGCTATTTCGCCGTGTTAGCGACCTTTGTCTACGGGTATCGAGGCCAGGGGCGCTACGCGGAATATGCTCCGCTGGCTACCTTTCTCTTGACGGTCTTCGGCACGCGCTTCTCGGCGGGGTTGACGTTTGTGGAACCGTTCGTGATTGGGGCGACTTGTAGCTGGTGTCTCACCTCAGCGGGCCCCATGGGGTTGTTATTGCTCGTTAGCGCGGGGCCGGGGTGGGAAGCAATAGCGCATAGCAAATGGCAAAGGGCAAATGGG
>JAIOSN010000203.1 GCA_021107605.1 Anaerolineae bacterium
CCATCAATGATGTACTGGACCGACGCTTGCTCCGCATCCTGACCGGTCACTAAATAGCTCGTGACATCCTTGTCAGTGGCAAACGCATCCGCGATCGCGCGCGCCGTGCCGTCGTTCGGGGCCAAGATGAAAACGTCGCCTTTGTCTGCGGCTTGCGCAGACGTCAAGTTGGCTTCGGCTAAGTTCTTAGCCGTGTTGAAGTCCCAGTTGGTGGTGATCTGGCCGATGATCTGCGCCTGCTCGTCACGGGTCAGGTCCGCCTTGTCCATCAGGGCGATGGCTTCGCTGGAGTTCTTGATCACGAAGGTGCCATCGGCGATTTGGGGCTGCAAGACGCTCCACGCACCCTGGAAGAAGATGAAGGCGTTGTTATCGGAAGCCGCACCAGCATAGAGGTAAAGGGGATTACCCTGGCCCTCGGCCCGGTCAACCAAGTATTGCGCCTGTTGCGCGCCCACCGCCACGCTATCGAAGGTCACGTAGTAATCTACGGCTTCAGTGTCACGGATTAGGCGATCGTAGGAGATGATCTTGACGCCAGCCTCGGCCGCAGCATTAGCTGCCGCAGCCGCCGCAGTGCCGTCTTGCGGGCAGATGATAATTACCTCAACGCCCTTGGTGATCAGCGCCTCGACGTTCTCTTTTTCCTTAGCCGAAGAACCCTGGCTGAAGAGAATCTCGACGTCGTAGCCAGCCGTACCCAACATATCGCGGAAGCGCGTCTCATCCTGAATCCAGCGCGGCTCATCTTTCGTCGGTAACACCACGCCGACCGCCAGCTTCTCCGCTGGCTCGGTATCGGTAGGGGTATCGGTAACCTTTTCAGCTCCGCCACAGGCAGCAAGGAGCATTGAAGCCAAAACTAGGATCGCTAAAACAGCAAACAAATTTTTTCTAAACATGTTCATCCTCCATAAAGTTAGGTTCATACAGGGTAAAATTAACTGAGTTCTCTCTACTACAGAGAGTTAGAGTTTCTCTCGCTGCTCTTCCAACTTACCTCCTTGTCCACTATAAAACACCTACAATCCATGACTGCTTCATCCTACTAGCGAACAAAATAATCATAGCATCAGCATTGGGAAGAATCAATTCCGCTTCCCCTTTTTGAGCTAGTGTTTACCCCCAAGTCAGCAGAGGGTTTCCCCCTAGTACCGCCCGGCGGAAATCTACCTCCAGTCCGCCGGGAATTTTAGGCCGGCCAGAGCTAACTTGTCATTCCGAACGGAGGGCCGTTTTGTGGCCCGCAGTCGAGGAATCTGCCGCTGCCGCCCAACTGCTAATGCCCGATGAGAGAGATCCCTCGGCTATACTTCGTTGTGCTCCGTTCTGCGCGGAATGACAAATCTGAAGCCGCGATTTCCCCTGACAATGACCGTTAGGGCAGGGCAGTCGCCAGGTTTACTGCTCCATTTGACAAATTTTTACACCACTTATAAAATTACAGCTTGTTGCCTCACATTTTTTATAGCTCATGAGATACCATTTATCTTTGATCCCACCGAGGAGGTGATATTCACACCACAATTGATCCAGAGGACATTTCCCATGCAAACTATTTAACTCATTTTCAGGAGGAAGAAATGAATACAAGGAAACTGTTGTGCGTCATGCTATCCCTAATGCTCTTGTTGCCTTTGTTGTTGGCCGGATGCAAAAAAGAAGAAGCCAGCACTGAGATCAACGTGCTCTGCACGCCCCAGGAAGAATGGTGTCAGGGAATGAAACAGGAATTCGAGAAGAAATTTGATATTACCGTGAACTACGTCCGCATGTCCAGCGGCGAGGCGCTAGCCCGTTTGCAGGCCGAACAGGATAATCCGCAATTCGACATCTGGTGGGGCGGGCCGATCGATAGCTTCGTCGCGGGCGCAGAGATGGGCTTATTTGAAGCCTATGATTCCCCCAACTACGCCAACCTGATAGATCAAGTGAAATATAAGGACGCGAACAACCACTGGGCTGGCATTTATGTAGGCTCGCTCGGTTTCTGCACCAATACGGATTGGTTAGCCGCACACCCCGAAGTGGAAGCCCCCACCTCCTGGGCCGACCTGCTCAAGCCTGAATTCGAAGGTCAAGTGATGGTGGCCCATCCCTCCACTTCTGGCACCTCCTACACCGCCCTCTCCACCATCCTGCAAGTCATGGGTGAAGAAAAAGGTTGGGAATACCTGGAAAAATACGCCACCCAAGTACACCAGTTCACCAAGAGCGGCTCCGCGCCCGGCAAGTTTGTAGGACAAGGAGAAGCTGCCGTCGGCATAGTCTTCTCACACGACATCGTCCACGAGATTGATGACAACAACTTACCCTTAATGCTGACCTTCCCCTCAGAAGGCACCGGCTATGAGATCGGCGGCATGGGCATCATCAAAGGCGCCCAGCATCTGGACGCGGCGCAAATGTGGTTCGACTGGGCGCTTACCGCAGAAACGCAATCCTTAGGCCCCAAGTATCACGCCTATCAGGCCCCCACCGTCAAGGGTGTGGCGCTCTCGCACCCCGAGCTGCTTGAAGTCACCCTGATTGATTATGATTTCCAGTGGGCCGGCACGCACAAAGTTGAATTCGTCGATAAATTCACTAACGAGATCTTCGCAGCGGATAACTTGCGGCTGAAGGATTAACTGCCGGGAGTGCGGAGAACCTTTGGCTAGTGCTGGCCTCCGCACTCCACTAGTAGTAGACCTCCGAGGTCTTTGTCCAGATTTTGCCTGTCAAAGACTTTACCCCGCCCAGAATTTCGCCACCGCCCGGCGGATTTGTAGACCTCGGAGGTCTGAAACAGGTCGGCCTGAGTAACAGTTTTTTGTTACTCAGGCACATTATTTTTGAAACTTCAGCCACACGCACTATCAGGGAGGAACGCCTATGGAAAAAAAATCTCTGGCTACCAAAAAACCCGGCCCTCTAAAACAAATTCTACAACGTCGCTACCGCGAGTTTGTGCTTATCGCCCAGGACCCGGTATTATTCATCAGTCTAATGCTCTGTAGTATTTTCTTGCTTGTCTTTATCTTTTACCCCATCTTTCAAACCATCAGTAATGGCTTCTTTAACCCCACAGGACAATTTGACCTAACTTACTTTATCCGCTTTTTTGATGATTACTACGGCCCCCAAGCACGGCTGGTCTTCCGCAATACAA
>JAIOSN010000295.1 GCA_021107605.1 Anaerolineae bacterium
CCGAGGAGAAGAAAAATCGCATCGGCTATCTACCTGAAGAGCGCGGTTTGTACAAAGATATGCGTCTGGAAGCGACCCTGATCTATCTGGCGACTCTCAAAGGATTAGATAAGGCCACCGCCCGCGAGCGGCTGGAGATCTGGCTGCGGCGTTTCGATCTCTACACACATCGCACCAAGAAAATCCAGGAGTTGAGCAAAGGCATGCAGCAGAAAGCCCAAATCATCACCACGCTCCTCCACGAGCCGGAGTTGATTGTGATTGATGAGCCATTCGCGGGGCTGGATCCCGTCAACACACGGTTGGTCAAAAAGATCATTGAGGAGCAACGCCAGGCCGGCCGCGCCATCATCATGTCCACCCACCAAATGCACCAGGTGGAGGCGCTCTGCAACCGGATCGTGCTCATCCACGAGGGCGAGACCATCCTCTATGGCGAGTTGGAGGCGATCAAGCGCAACTTTGCGGGTAACGCCGTCACCGTGGAGGGCACGGGCGACTTCGCCGCGCTGCCCGGCGTCATCCAGGCGCGGCGGCAAAACGGCGCCTGGCATCTAGCATTAGCCGCAGAGACCACGCCACAGCAGCTCTTCCGCACTCTGGCCCTCCAACCGGATATGAAAATCAGCCGCTTCGAGCTCGCGGAACCTTCGCTAGATGATATTTTCATCGCCGTGGTCGCCGACGAGATAAAAGCGGAGGAGCCAGCAGATGCGTAAATTATGGCTGGTGGCCCAACACGAGTACCTCAAACAGGTCAAGAAGAAGTCATTTCTCCTCACCGTTTTCGGCATTCCGCTGCTCCTCATCGCCATTTTTACGATAGTGATATTCGTCCTCATCCTGGATCTGGATAAAAGACCGCTCGGTTACGTGGATCGCGCCGGAGTCATCCTCCAACCGGAGCTCCCCCCACCCAACGACGCAACCATAGTAGACCTCCACGCCTACCCTGACGAGGAGCACGCACAAGCAGCCTTAGCCGCGCAAGAAATCCAGGCGTATTATCTCCTGCCGGCCGATTATCTGAGCAGCCAGCAAGTTGCACTCTACTACTGGGACGAGAAACCGGATTCTATGGTGACGGATGAGTTTGCCGACTTTCTCCGCGCCAATTTGATCGCGGCGCAACCGGACGCCGTACGTGACCGGCTGGCCGAAGGGATCAAGTTAAGTGTGCATTCCGCCGACGGGCAGCGCGAGTCAAGCAACGATAACCCGCTCGCCGCCGCGGCGCCCTACTTCACCGGCCTCCTGCTCTTCTTTTCCATCTCCATCACAGGCGGGTACCTCCTCCAAGCCGTGGTGGACGAGAAGGAAAACCGCACCATGGAGATCCTCATCACCTCGCTCTCGCCGGGGGAGCTGATCGGGGGCAAAACAGTAGGGCTGACGTGTGTCGCACTCACCCAACTATTCGCCTGGGGACTGCCGGTCCTCATCGGAATCCCCGTCGCCATGCACTTCATCCCCAGGTATGCGGACTCTCCGGCAACAATATCTCGCCGGCGGCGTCCAGGTAGAAGCCGGCTGCGCCGCACACCCGCTCACCCTGTTGCTCCTGGTCTAGCACATCAACGGCTCTCTGCACATAGTCGGGCGCGACAACCTCGTCATCATCCAACGCGATAACCTTCTCCGCCCCCAAGATGTGCGGCACGATGAGCTGCAAGTTGCGAATGGTCGGATAGCTGCGCAACGTGACCGGGGCCGGAGCGACGGTCAACGCAGGCACACACTCACGCAGGAACACCAACTCGGCGGCGTCAAACTGCGCGATGGGGTACGCCTCCCGGTAGGGAGCGATCAACTCCGCGACTCTCTGCGCAGCGGTCGCCTCCACGGCGGCGGTGACCGCCGCCGTGATGATCAGGACAGCGAACTCTGCTCCTTCTTGTTGCTGTAAACTCTGGAGCAGACGCGGTAACGTGCTCTCGCCATCCACAGGCGTGGGATGGTCAAAGAGCGCATCACCCGGTTGCGGGGCTTGCCCGGTCGGGCGTCCCCAGTAAGTAGGGATGACAATGAAAGTTTTTGACATCTGGGTTAGTCCTCTAGTAGTTGGATAGTCTGATAGTCTGATAGTCAGGTAGTCTAGTCGTCGGGTAGCCGGTTTGAGTCGGACGCAGATCAAAAACAAGCAATCAATATTGGCTCCTCTGAAAAAAGATATCTACCACTACTTCTCATGCTCCTCCCACCAACGGTTCCAAGTAACCGCGCAACGCTTCCAGGGAATAACATTCTTGCCCCACTGCGAAGTTGTGTTCCACCGTTTGCCGGTAGCGGGCACCGCTGGTGAGCAGCTCCACTGCCTCATCGGCTGCCGCGGCGATGGTTGCCGGCGCGACCTGGGCTAATCCCAACTCGTCATATCCAATTACTTCAGAACCCAATGAGACCACATCCAAGCCGCTCTCCTGGATGTCAGATAGATAAACCGGGTACTCATAGAGCAAGATGGGCAATTTGGCCCGCAACGCCTCTAAGAGCTGGTTGCCCCACCCTTCCCACAAACTGGGGTAAGTGACGAAATCGGCATGGACGTAAGTGTCCCAGAGCGAGTAAATCTTCTCCCCGGCGCGCATCTGACGTTGCCCGGCCACCAAATCCTCGATAAAGAGCGCATTGATACCGGCTTGCTCGATTTTGCGCTTCAGTCTGGGGGTGTAACCGATCTGATCATCCTGCGCGTAACCGGCCAGCACCAGGACAATGCGGCTCTCAGCATCGAACGCGCGCCCATCGTACAACCCGCGCTCCTGGAGGATGGCGCGGCGGGCCGGCGTATCCAACGCCTTGACAAAATCCACCGCCAGCTCGATCCCCTTGCGGGAGACAATGCGCGTGGCCTGCAAGATGAAGATATCGTTCTCCCGGAGACCGATGCGCGCGCGGAAATCAGAGTTGTACTCGTCCGGCTCCCAACCCGCGCCCTGGAAATCGAAGACGTTGGGCACGATAGTGGCTTCAATGCCCAGCCGTTCCTGGAGTTGCTGCTGACCCAGGCTGTTGATGACCGTATGCCGCGCCAGCGGGTCACGGGGCGGCAGGTATTTCTGCGCCAGCTCAATCGCCGTGCCACAGGTCAGCGCGACGCCAGCGGTGCGCTCCCAGTAGAAATCGTGGTTGTGCGCCAACGCTGGCAACCGGTAATCACGCATCACGCGCGTCACAGCAATCGCCGCCGAGGGGCTGACCGCCACGCACCAGACATTCTCCGGGATAAGGAAATCTATCTCTTTTTCCTCCACAAAAGCGCGGAGTTTTTCCTCAATGGCGTCCGCCAGACCGTACAGCTCCGCCCGATACGCCGCCTCGTGGGGGTAATCGCGCAACTCCTTGAAAGTATTGTAATTCAAGCGCTGGGCGTCCTCGCGGTGATGGTAGAGCTCCTCGATCAACGTCCCCTCCGCCGCGCCCAGATCGCCGCCACAGAGATAAACCGTATGGCCCAGCTCCTCCAATACCTCTTTCCACTTCTCAATCTCCAGCGAGACGCCATCCGTCCCGCCAACCTTGTAATGAATGACACCAATGTTCATATTCAACTCCTCGTATCGTTAAGCTAATGGGCTAGTCACCGCGAAAAAAGGGACGCTGATGAACACAGGCTACGCTCGCAGATTAAAAATGATAAATCAGTATCTATCTGCGAAAATCTGCGTTTATCTGCGTCCAACTTCTTGCTCCATTCACTTGCGTTCAACACGCATCACTACCAGCACGATACTTAATTTATCCTGTAATGCTAAGACCTCCACGCGAGATTGCTCCAAGGCTAGGTCACTCTGGTTATAACGCTTCAACTTAACCAGATATTCCTCATTGGCATCGCGAGCTAGAGTGAAAACCCGCTCCCTGGCGGTAACGGTAGAACCCAACCGTTTCTCATCCCCCACTTGCTTGATAAGTTTGCGCTCGATCCTAGCTTTCACCACCGCTAACTCATATTCGCTTTGAGCCAAGCTGGATGTTAGCTGCACTACCTCCAACCGGGCAGCTTGCAACTTTTCGGCGATTTGATTGGCTTCAACATATAAAGGGTGCATAAGATTCTCCTTTGAAAACTCTCACCGCAGAGGCGCGGAGGGCACTGCTGCTCATTGATAAAACATCCCGGACCGGATCAAGGCCCCTCTCTCTAACTCAGCCCCCAAGCAGCCAAAATCTCCTGGGCGGCCTGATCTGCCTGATTATAGCGATTGAAAATTACCGGGATCTGATTCGCGACTGCCAGCTGCATATCCTCTAAAGAGGATCCCGTTCTCCCCAAAATTTGAGCCTGGAATTGTTCCATTTTCAATTTCTCCGGTTCCCGATTCAACAATCTGAAGACCCACTCGGAGCCGGTGGGCACTACTAGATATAGAATCTGCAAATCATCACCCCAGGGTGGGATACCGGCAATCTCAGTCTGCTTAATGTGCAGCAAAGTCGGAACCACCGTCTCCAGATACATGATTTTCTTCTGCGCAGCCTGCATGTCGGCCAGCAAAATCGCATTGGCCGCGCCGGGACGTGATTGATAGAAGTAATAGAGCTCAGCACGGCTATATGTTACTGCTGGATGATAGACATCCTGGAACCCATCCGCGATCTCTTTGACAAAGATATAAGGATCCTGATACCCTTCTCCGGGCCGGGGCGGCCTAGTCGCCAGCAAGTAGATGCGCGGCAGTTCCAGCCCCAATTCACATAACAACTTCTTCACCTCG
>JAIOSN010000174.1 GCA_021107605.1 Anaerolineae bacterium
CGTGGAGCATGAACAAACCGGTGGATGGTTTCCATAATCGGGTGATAATTAACAGTATCAAACACCGATGGCGCGTTTTGTAATATCATCGCCACCCGTTCGCTGCCAATGACTGTCTCGGCGAATGGCTCTGCCATGGGATGGAGTGATTCATCTTGAGAATTCTGCTCGCGACAGATAAACAAAGAGTTCGAGAACTCTATAAAACGTCCGCATTTACAACTAGGCTGACACTCTGGCCCGCAAGCATATTCTCCCCCCCGATCATAGAATAATTCCGTGTTCGGCCCGGCTTTTCGAGGGGTTTGCATCCCTTCAATGCCACCTCCTTGTATCCAATAATTATCAGTTGCTCCTAACCCAACAATGTGACTCTCTGGTATTCCTACATCAAGCCAGGTTTGATGTGCGATCTTATCACTCGATATATGTTCGTTGAGTACTTCTCCGCCCCTAAAATAAGAGGCCCAGAGATGCTCTTGATCTATCCCTAAGATTGATGTTGCCAATGTCCACATGCGCTCGATGGTTGTAGCCTTACCGTCTGGCCCAAAGACAAATGCCCCAGGCATTTGGAACAAGCTCAGATGATAGTCATCAGTTCCTACTCGATCGAGATCAAAATGCCGAAAACATTCTTGCACCAGAACAAATTTGTCGCCATCTCGATCTTCAGCGTGCGCAAGAGAAGTCTCTACCTGAATCAACCCGGCACTCATCACGAATGACATAGGGATTGAGGGATGCAGCATGGGCGCACGAGGGAGAGAACGAAAATCTAGGCTTTCATAATAATCAACAAAGCGTTGCTGAATCTCAACAGAATCCATGCAAAAGAACCTCTCTAGTGTGAAGAAGAGATAGTGGAATGCTCTCCTCAAAATTGCTCAATCATATTTTACATCATACTATGTATATTTGTCAACAAAGCGTTATTTTTCAGGCAAAATCCGGCCACCTATCACTTTGGCTCTGAAAGCCAGCTGGCGTGTTACGGAACCACGCCCTGTTTGCGGGGCTAGCCGGCTTGAGCCGGCGTCGCTACGTAGTACGGGCATTTATGCCCGTGTGAACTCGGCTACAGTGCCCCGCCTTTTTGAAAAGTTGTCATGAGTGTTTACACACCACCAAGGACGAAAATTCATAGCTCGGTCCGGTCTCATTGGGGCCTTCTGCCCCAAACTGCGCCGACCGTGCTCGTCTGTGACACGATCGGGAGATCGCAGACATGCAGGTCTGTCGCAGACCATGCGGTCTGCTGACCGCTGGCTGACCTGCCGCCGGCCACAGCTGGGGGTTATTTTCGAGGCAGACACTCATTTTGCAACTGCTCGCATTAGCCATTTGTCCAAAGTCCAATATAATGTGTTTGCAAAACGGTAATGGAGGGTGGACTTAGGTGGATTTGGAGAAGGTTAAAAGGAAGATACGGCAAGGCGAGTACCAGTTTTCTCATCACGCTGAAGTGGAACGTGAAAATGAGAGCGTGACGGTGGATGATATCAAGACCGCGGTCATTAACGGGGAATTGTTGGAGGATTATGCCCATGATCCCAGAGGGGCCAGTTGTTTGGTGCTGGGGATGATGAATAATGGCCGGCCCTTACACGTGGTGTTGACGATGCTGTCGCTAGATGTGGTGCTCTTCATTACCGTGTATATTCCAACTTTGCCCAAGTGGTTAGATCCGAGCACCCGGCGACCAAAAGGAGGATTCTGATGAAGAAACGCGAGTATGCTGATTGTTATTTTTGTGGTGGACAAGTAAGAGAAAAGAAGGTAGACGTTATCCGGCACTGGGACGGGCGCATTATCATGATCGAAGACGTGCCAGCCGGGGTTTGTGAGCAGTGCGGTGAGCGTTATTACTGGGGTGCTGTGTCGGAGGAGATGGACCGCATCATGCGCGCCTCTGAAGGGGAGTTGCAGGTGAAGCGCGAACTGCGCGTACCAGTGGTGGCATTAGCCGCAACGTAATCTTCAACATCAGACCTCCGGTATTTACCAACGCCGGAGGTCTGTTCTGTCTGGGCGGAACCGAGACACCTCGGTTCCGCTTTTCCCTTTCACAGGTAGTACCAGAGACCGCGCCACCCTGCCGCCCCCGCTCCTAGCCCCGTACCCTGACGGGTAGGCTTCGCGCTCCCCGGGGGCGGTCCGCTGATCAATCAACGTGCTTGAAGTCACGCTTCGTAAACGGGGCTAGCCGGCTTGAGCCGGCGTCGCTACGTAGCACGGGCATCAATGCCCGTGTGAACTCGGCTACAATACCCCGCTTTTTTGGAAAGATACGCAGAGTCGTCCTCGGGGGCGGCGAGCAACGCGAGGAGCACGTAGTCAAGGAACCTCGTAAACGTTCAGACCTCCGAGGTTTTGACGGTAGGAGTACCCTCTTATAACCTCGGAGGTCTGGGGGGGTGTTTTTCCTTACCCCCTGAACGCTTACGGAATCTCTATCCTCTTTATGGAAGTTGGGGGAGATTCCTCGCTTTCCGGCAGTCGCGTTGCGCCTTCTGGTTGCTCGGAATGACAAGGTGTCAGGGAAATATTCGCCCATTTGCTCAGTCAGCTGCCCGGAACAACGTCAGTAGCTGCTTGCCCCCAATCTGCTTGAACGTGGCCCCCTGACTGATCGCGGTGAGCGCGGCCCCGGCATCCACAATGCGCGTGCCAGCGACGGCATCCACACCGTAACGGAAGAAGACCGGCGAGAGGGGGGTGGTGCCGCCCAGCAACACCACGTAAGCTTCAGGCCGGCAGAGCGCGATCAACTCATCGAAAGTATGGTTCAAGAGCGAGGTGCCGGTGAGGGCGATCACATCCGCTTGAGGGAGTATCTCTGGGGAGCGCGATGCGGGCAGGTCCGCGCCGTGGGGATCAAGTTCCAATACCCAGCACTCCGCAGCCACCTGTTGAACTCGCCCTACGAAAGGGAAGTGTCCCACGATCGCGACGCGCCGGCCGCGGCCCTGCTCCACAAGCACGTCGGCGGCATTAACTTCCACGCACTCCTCTGGATGCACTTCCAATAACGCGTTGAGCGTGGCGATTCCCACGC
>JAIOSN010000276.1 GCA_021107605.1 Anaerolineae bacterium
ACTTTGACTCCTCTGAAATGAGTTATCTCCCCGCAAAGACGCTAAGACACTAAGCAAAAGAATAGTTCGCCATGGAGACACCGAGGACACTGAGAGAAGATAAGTTGCGGAGAGAAACTATTTAACTGTGACTCCTCTGAAATAAGTTATCTCCCCGCAAAGACGCTAAGACACTAAGCAAAAGAATAGCTCACCGTGGAGACAGCGAGGACCCTGAGAAAAGATAAGTTGCGGAGAGAAACTATTTAACTTTGACTCCTCTGAAATGCGTTATCTCCCCGCAAAGACGCTAAGGCACTAAGCAAAAGAATAGCTCACCGTGGAGACAGCGAGGACACTGAGAAAAAAATAAAATGACTACTCAACCACCCTACAAAATTCAAGAGCGGACGCAGCTGCACGCAGATAAAATAGAAAATCAGCGTTTATCAGCGTTTATCAGCGTTCAGCTGCGTCCTAGAGGTAGTCAGGTAAACCTTCACGCCTTCTTGAGCCAGATAAGTAGGAGCAAATACTTTTCGCGCTTTGGCTACCATCTGCTCCAAGTAAGCATCATCATGCTGTGGGCTATGGTGGGTGAGAAACAAGCGTTTGACGTGGGCCGCTTGAGCAACCTCCGTCGCCATGCGCCAGGTACTATGCCCCCAACCTTGCTTGACCAGCGGTTTTCCAGCGTATTCATCCTCATCATATTCCGCATCGTGGATCAGAACGTCTGCACCCTGGGAGAATTTGATCAGCCGCTGGTCGCCGCCCACGTAACCTTCCACATCAGTGGCAAAGACTAAGCTCCGCTCCTGATAGGTAATCCGAAAAACCAAGACCCCATACTGAGGATGACTGTAGCTATGGTGCGTCTGAATAAGCAGCGTATGCGGGGTACATGGAGGGCAATCATCGTGGACCGTCAGATATTGAGGTGGAGCGGTAGGCTCTTCCACAATAACCTGGTCGCCCTGCCGGAGATGGGCAAAGGTACGCCGGCTTAACAGGTCATGCTGCCCGATAGGAGAAAAAGGCGGCCGCATGATTCGTTGTAACGTATCACGCAGACTCTCGTTATCAAGTGGCTTCGGCCCGAAGATGTGCAGCTGGCTGTTGGCCATCAATGCGGGGCCGAAGAGCGGTAGTCCTTGGATGTGGTCGTTGTGGACATGCGTCAAGAGTAATGTGGTCCGAACCAACTCTCCACCGGCTCTAAGAGCAGCCAGCATCTCCTGTCCTAATCCGATAATGCCGCTACCGGCATCAATGATGATCAGGTGCGGGCCGGCATGCACTTCTAAACAAGTGGTGTTGCCGCCATATTTAAGGGTAGTGGGGCCAGGGGTAGGGTATCCCCCTCGCGCACCGCGAAATCTGAACCAAAATTCCTCGTTATTCATAGATCCCCTTGTGGAACTGGATTTTACGTAGGGTAGCACAATCCGGGCAACACGCAACTGTGGCTAACCATTGAGACGCAGATTATCATTTTCTAACTACCGCTCACTTGGCTTCTCGGCCACTCACGGCTCCGATAATCTGCGTTCAATTTTCACCCGCTAGCAAGATTCATCCTTTTAAGATCAACGGTAGATAGAGCTCATAGCGTGTAGCTCGCAAATATTCACCTTTGCCCAACGCCAAGCTGACGTTACCGGCCTCATCCACGGCCTGGATAAAGTATTCGGTGTCGCGGTCTATAGCTGCGGTCGTACCGATCCAACGTTCTCCGTTCACATCCTCCAGATCGCGTTCCAACGGCACGCTCCAAATTTGATCGACGCCGACAAAAGTAGCGTAGACAGCATGTACCTCGCCCTCGTGATCGAAAACCTCGGCCGCAAACGACGTCCCTCCAGCGAAAGTGCGCATCTCAGTTGAGAGAATTGACGGCGCACCGTAATCATCGTTAGTGCGCAAGGTCTGGTAGATATTGAGCGTCGCCTCGGTAATGAGCCGCAATTCGCTGGTGCGCGCGTTGAAAAGTGCAAAGGTGGCGACCAACTGCGGCGTCTCACCGGCGCGGTTGATAAAGAAGGGACGCGCGGGGAGCCAGCCAAGATCCGGGTTAAGCACCGGTTCGGGTTGCGCCGTCTCGGTGATGGGGCGGACGACGACCGGGTTAAAGTCGGGGAGAGCGGAGAGCGTCGCGGTGAGGAGTAGCGCGCCGTGCGGCTGCCGTAGGGTGTATGAAGGCACAGAGTAAGCGATCACGGGCAAGAGCGGACGCCCGACGGCTCCCTGGGCGTTGATGGCCTCGCCGTCAACGTAGTAGTAGTCGCCAGTCTCATCGCTACGCCTCTGGAGGTCTGGGGCAAGGGTTCGCGTATCAGTGATCAATTCTAGCGCTTGAAGCTCTGCTTGCGTATGGAAGCTCGGGGCAAGTGCGGTCTGTCGCAGGGGAAGTTGGGTAGGTACCTCCACCCGGTACATCGGCAAGCCGTAGAGCGTGGATTCCATGATAGATTTGGCATCGTAAGGCGTGAGTCCGCCGGCGGGCAGACTTTGGAGGTAGCTCACTTTAGCCAGCCGCAGCGCCTCGCCGACAGCGATATCGGTTTCATCATCCATTGGCCCGCTGGTCGCTACGCTACCGACGCCCCTCCCTCCGCCCAACGCTTGCGTAAAGAGCACCATCAGCCGCTCGGAGCCGGCGATGCCCTCGTCGGTGCCGTAACCGTAGCCAGTGTTGGCGATCCAGGTGGCGGCTTGCTGTGCCAGAGCTTGGGGGAAATCGGGAATGCTCTGGGCCAACGTGACCTCCAGATCTGGCACGCTGTAGCCCGCGTGACAACCTAACGACCAGCACACAGTACCGGCGAGAGAAGCCGTGGCGCTGACAATGTCAGTGTTGTAGAAAGTATCCGTGGGATCGGCGGGTTGTATGCGCCAGTGTTCGGCGTGCGCGTTGATAGAGGCCAGATCGGGAGCGTTGCCGCTAGGATGATTCGGCCAGGCGGAGCGCAGGAGGTCGGCGGTCCAGTATTCGCTGATCAAAATAGTAGGGGGAATAGTGTGCATCGCAGCCAATTCGGCTGCGATCAGAGCAGCCGCGTCGTCAAAGAAATCGTAGCCGGTGACTAAAGTATGTTGCGACTCAAGTATAGGCTTAGCGAAGTATTGGTCAATCATTCCTTGTATCTCAGTGGGTGTCTCCACCAAGCGGCCCGTAGCCAGGAGTGGTCGCCAGAAGTAACGTCCGCGCCAACCCAACTCATCCCCGGGAGGGGTGCCGTAAGCGTCATCGGTGAGATAGAAGCCGCCCGCCGTCGCCGCATGCAGCGCGCCGGGTTTCGTTTCGGAGTTAGGGGTGAACTCACGCTCGTTAGCGATAGCGGCCAGATCCCGTTGGCGATAGAAAGGTATCTGGCTATCATCTCCAATAACGACCACATATTTCATCCGTGAGAACATAGGATCATCCAAGAGGGGTGAGACGACGTAGGTCCGAATCGCTTCCACGACATTGTTCGCCAGCTGAGGAGAGCAATAGTTATCATCCCAGGCGGTGTATGCGGCCGCAACATCGAAGTCATATTCAACTGATGCCAAGTAACCCTTTACCGCCGAATCATCGGCCAAACTTTGGAGCCCTGGAATTAAGTTGTTGACCTTCGTGATTCCGTAGGTTTGCGCCAGACGAGTGGGATTGTAAAGGATAAGAGTTTCAGGGAAAATGTAATTTGTGTAGTGTGGCGGGGCCGGGTCGGCGGGATATTGAGGCGACCAGGTGCAGTAATCGCCGGGGAGCGGCGCATGGGCGATGCTCAAGGTGTAGGGTGCAGCGGAGTAGGTCTCGGCGTCCGCACCCACCACG
Organism: Anaerolineae bacterium; assembly: GCA_021107605.1. Taxonomy (GTDB): domain Bacteria; phylum Chloroflexota; class Anaerolineae; order B4-G1; family SLSP01; genus G713. The sequence goes on from JAIOSN010000276.1 coordinate 3,803, forward strand.
GCAATGTAGTACATGCCAGCTTTATCAGCATTGGTCAGTACCTGCTCGGCTTGGGTTCCCGGATTGGCCGATGTGGCCCACCAACCCTGGGTAGCCCACCAACCCTGGGTGGCCCACCAACCCTGAGTAGCCCA
>JAIOSN010000262.1 GCA_021107605.1 Anaerolineae bacterium
AGAGAGAGTCTGAGCGCATCAGCGAGAGCAGTTCCGTTACCGATTGTTCATGGAGCTGTCCCGCCGCGCGTACCGGCAATTGTCCACCGTGGTGATGGTCATTATCGCCCCCGTGCAGAGTGGAGGAGATGCCGGCTTGCAACTGCCCGCCCACTTCCACCCCGACTACGGTCCAATATGCGCCGATGCAGATATCCACTAATTGCGCCTCGGCGGCCGCTCCCATTACTTCAACCAATAAATCGTCGATGATTGTCATGTAACCTCCTTATTTAGCCATGAGTTGTTAGCCGTTAGCCATTTGCTATTTGCTATTTGCTATTTGCTATTTGCCAATTATAATCTCACCTTATGAAACTACTACTGACCAGACATGGACAATCGCGTTGGCAGACGGACGGCGATAGCGCCGGAGTGGACGCACCGTTGAGCCGGCTGGGTGAGTTGCAAGCCCATCGTCTGGGGAGATATCTCCAGCAGCATGAGGAGATTGACCGCATAATCACCAGTAACCTTAGCCGCGCCCACAAGACAGCCACTATTGCGGCCTCCTATCTTGACCTGCCTGTCACTGTGGAACCGGCCCTGCGCGAGTTCGAGAGTTGGGATGCCGGCAGCCCGCCGGCCCCGCGCGCTATCTGGGAGCCGGCGCCGGCCTCAGAACCACATCCCGAACATTGCGCTTTTAGAGCGCGTATCCGCACCGCACTGAAGCAAACCATCAGCAACGGAGAGGGCGAGGAGACCGTCTTGTTAGTGGCGCACGGGGGAACAATAGGGACGATGTTACGCCTCCTGTTAGGCTCTGAGGTGCAGCGGATTTGGACGCTGAACACGGCTTTGCATTCTCTGAGTTGGACGGGGAAATTTTGGCTGATCGGGTATCTGAACCGCGTGGAACATCTACCGCGTCCGCTGCGGAGCAGCTGAGCGATGCGCCAACAGAGTATCCGCCGTTGGGCCTGGGCTGGAGGAGTGTTAGCCGCCTGTGCTGTGCTGGCCTTTCTCCTGCTAACCCCACCTGCACTTCTCCGCAAGCTAGATTACATCGGGGCGGGAGTTTGCCACCGGTACGCCACTCATAGCTTCTTTCTTGCCGGGCGCCAGCTGCCACTCTGCCAGCGTTGCACCGGGACTTTCACCGGCGCGCTGCTAGGTCTGACATTGCAATGGGGACTCCTCCGTCGCCGGCGCGCTTGGCGCTTCCCCCCGTACTGGATCTGGGGATTTATGGCGCTCTTCTTCCTGCTCTGGGGGCTAGATGGCTTCAACTCCTTCACTACTTTTAATCAGGATGCGAGCGGGTGGCTCGGCTACGCGCCTCAACCCTGGTTGCGGCTCCTCTCCGGCACGCTGATGGGTTTGAGTATGAGCCTGCTCTTGGTACCGGCTTTTAATTTGACTGTATGGGGAGACGGTCTCCCTGAGCAAACGGTGCAGAGCGGGAGCGAGCTGGCCCTGCTGGTCGCCGGAGGGTTGCTCCAAGCAGCCTTGATTTATTCCTGCGCCGGCTGGCTGCTCTATCCGGTGGCGGTGTATAGTGCGGCCGGTGTGCTGGGGATGTTCCTCTTGCTGGGCATGATGGTCTGGGTGATGGCGGTGGGACTTGATCAGAGTTACACACGCTGGCGGCAGTTGTGGCTGCCCGCATGCTGGGGAATTGTCTTCGCGGCCCTCATCCTCGGCGGCATGGTACTGCTGCGGTTCTTCCTTATGAGGACGATTGATGGGGTGCCGGGGGTAGGATAATTTTTTTAGCTACACAGAGAACTCAAAGCAGGCCCAGTGTAGGTTGTTAGGCGGCCTTCTGGTCCAGCTTTTCCAACTAAATACATTACTACTCAGGCGGGCTAGACCTCCGCGGTCTTGACATAGGTTTTGCGGGGCAAAGTACCTACCAAAACCGAGATTGCGCCACCGAGTGGCAGATTGGTAGACCTCGGAGGTCTGCAAATAGGCCAGCCTGAGTAGTAACCTAAACACCTCCTTTCCTCACTGGTTTGACAAAACGTCAAGCCGATGTATCTTCTTAGTAGATACCTGGAGAGGAGGCATTGCTATGAAAACGCGAGTGCAGAAATGGGGCAACAGTCTGGCCCTACGCATCCCCAAACCTTTCGCTACGGAAATTGGGTTGCGGCGGAATTCATCGGTTGAGGTGTCGGTAGTGGAAGGGCGACTGATCATCGTGCCGGTCGTAGAGCCTGCTTTGACCCTCAAACATCTTTTAGCCCAAGTGAACGAGGACAATTTGCACGGTGAAATTGAGACCGGGCCTGCGGTGGGACGAGAGGCGTGGTGAATCCCATGGTCTATGTTCCCAAACGCGGCGATGTGGTCTGGATTACATTGAATCCCCAGGCAGGGCATGAACAAGCGGGGCGGCGACCGGCGGTGGTACTTTCGCCAGCAGCCTACAATGGCCAGGTAGGGTTAGCAATACTCTGTCCCATCACGAGGCAAGTGAAAGGATACCCGTTTGAGGTGCAGATACCCAGGGGGTTAGCCGTCAGTGGAGTTATTCTGACCGACCAAGTGAAGAGTTTGGACTGGCGTGCCCGTGGAGCGGAGTTGGCAGGCAGATTGCCAGTTGCAACGGTAGCCGAAGTGCTGCAAAAACTCAATACGCTGTTAGGCAGGCAAGAGTCATGATTATATGCCGTACTAGGCAAAACCAAGCCGACTAACAAGTCGCTGAACCCGATCTCGCTATCGAGTCGCCTCTTGAGACCGTATTCGGTTTTGTGGCATTTCGGGTCAAGTTGTATCTTCTCAATAAGTAGGGGGAACCATGGCGGTTCTGCTATGCTCACCCCGGAGACACCGAGCACACTGAGAAAAAATAAAAAAACTCTGTGCCCTCCGTGTCTCTGTGGTGAAAACTGCCCCGAAATATTGAGATGATACGTCAAGTTTGGTTTCGCGCCAAAGCCACAAAGCGGGTTAGCTCCCGCCGGTTATATACGGCACAATGAGGTCATTATGGAAAAATCACGGGAACAGTTTTGGTTGCGAAGAATCTCCTGGCTGGTTTGGGGCTTGCTGGGCGTGCTGCTCCTGCTCCTTTTTTCTGTCTTCTCGCGGGCTTGGATGTTACGGCAAACGCTCCAGGAACAGAATGCGTTATTGCGTCCCCTACTGACGACAGAGGCTAACCAACACGCTACACTGGAAGCCCAGTTGGAATATGTGCAGAGTACTGCTTACGTGGAAGAGTGGGCGCGTCTGCGCGCCAGGATGACCTATCCGCAAGAAGTGTTGGTTGTTCCGCTTTTACCCTCGCCCACCGCGACGTCCACTGCGATGCCTACCGCGATACCTACCATGACGCCTACTGCGACGCCCACCCTCGCGCCATTTTGGCAACGTTGTTGGCAATCCATCCGCGGGGAGAGTCGCTGAATGCCTCCGCTATCTCACCACGAAGACACGGAGAACACTGAGAAAAAAAATCTGGGTTGACTTCACTGAAAAAAGATAGCTCACCGCAAAGACGCAAAGAACGCTAATGAAGAAAATTTAGTTTCAAATCCCTGTGCTCTCCGTGCCTCGTGGTGAAATTCTTAGGGGCGCGGTATGGAAACCTGCGAATGATTTCCCCGCTCTACCCAGTGAATTCCATAAATAAGGAAAGATTCATTATGACTATCTTGCTCTACATCACTGCATTTATCGGCGGCCTGGTCACCTTGTCGTTAGAACTGGCCGCCGCGCGACTGCTCGCGCCTGCCTTTGGCACCTCGGAACTGGTCTGGTCGGCTATCATCGGCTTGATCCTGCTCTATCTGGCCGCCGGCTATGAGCTCGGCGGCAAATGGGCCGACCGCTCCCCGCATCCAGCCACGCTCTACACTATCGTGCTCTCTGCCGGCATCGCCATCGGGATGTTGCTGTTTCTCAGCCGCCCGGTCTTGCATTTAGCAACGGCGGGCATGTCAGCGTGGAATCTGGGTCTGGTTGCCGGCCCGTTCGTGGTCGTCCTGATCCTCTTCGCACCTCCAGTGACATTGCTCGCCTGCATCTCCCCCTTCGTCATCCGCCTGGCGATGAGCGATGTGCGCGCTTCGGGCATCACCGCCGGGCGCATCTATGCCATCTCCACCCTCGGCAGTTTTTTGGGCACCTTCTTGCCCAATCTGCTGCTGATCCCGCTCTTGGGAACCCGCCGCACTTTCCTGCTCTTGGCGCTCTTAGCTGCGCTGCTGGGGGCCGTGGGTCTCTGGCATTCCGACCGGCGCCGCTTCTGGTACTTAAGTTGGGTGTTGCCGCTCTTGCTGATTTTGCTGCTCCTCCCGCCTGGCGCCATCAAGCCGCAAGCTGGCCTGATCCACGAAGAAGAATCCACTTACAATCTTATCCAAGTGGTGGAAAACGAAGCGGGTGTCCGTTACCTACTTCTCAACGAAGGCCAGGGAATCCACTCCATCTACGCACCTCACCAGACCCTCACCGGCGGAACATGGGACTATTTTTTAGCTGCGCCTTACTTCAATCCGCCGCCGCACCTGCCAGAGCGGGTGGATAATCTCTTGGTGATTGGCTCGGCGGCCGGCACCATCCCCGCGCAATACACCGCTATCTACGGCGATCTGCCCATAGACGGCGTGGAAATCGATCCGGCCATCGTGGCGGTGGGGCGCCGTTACTTCAACATGCACCAACCGGGGTTGCACGTGCATATCACGGACGGGCGGAGCTATCTCCAGCAGACCAAGACGCGCTACGATGTGGTGGCGGTGGATGCTTACCGGCTGCCTTATATCCCCTGGCATTTGACGACGCAGGAGTTTTTCCAAGAGATCAAGGCGCACCTCACCGCGGAGGGCGTCGTAGCCATCAACGTAGGGCATACGCCCGACGATTGGCGGCTGGTGGAGGCGTTGGTCGCTACCATGAGCGCAGTCTATCCTTCTACCCACGTCATCTCTGTCCCCAATACTTTCAATGCCATCGTCATCGCCACCGTCCAGCCCACGGAACCGGCAAATCTCGTGGATAACTTGGCGCTGATCGAGGATCAGCGGTTGCGGGCCGCTGTTCAATACGCCCAGGGCAACCTGGTGCAGGTCGTGCCCGGCGGGACCGTCTTCACCGACGATCAAGCACCAGTGGAGTTACTCACCGACGCGCTGGTGCTCCGTCATATTTTGGGCGTGACGCCCTGATTAGTGCGCTGTCAATGTCATTGGGATAAGACCTCCGAGGTCTTTGGTAACGCTGCCTAGCGGCAAACCACGTCGTATTTGCGGTAAATTTCTTTCGGGCTAGGGGCGCAGCAGACCTCTGCGGTCTGGTCAGTAACGTAATGACATTGAGTGCGTTGTTAGCCATCTGGCACGCCTACTGAAGTAGGCTCCCGGAGGCGGAAGGCCGACTGTTCACCTACGTGGACAGAGTTTAGCGTGTTGACGCAGGTTGACGCCCGGCACCGCGCCTCGAAGAGCGGCTTTAGTCGTGTTAGAAAGCAGGGCTTTATCGCCGTCTAATTTAATGTAACCAACAAGCAATTTTGGAGGGAGAACCATGAACCATAAGTGTCTTTTAATCGCCGTAACTTTAATTCTGTTACTCATAACCGGCTGCGGCAAGGCCACGCCGACAGCTGCTCCCACTCCCACACGCACCGTGAAACCGGCAGCTACGCCCACAGCCAGGGCTACCGCGGTCCCGCCTACCGCGACGCCCACCGCGGTCGTCGCGGCCCCATCTAACGTGCTCACCCCCTTTCCACCGGGCGTCAACCCGTTGACAGGCTTGAAAGTGGCAGACCCGGAGATGTTGGAGCATATTCCGCTGGCAATCAAAATCTCCAACTCGCCAGCGGTGCGCCCGCAATCCGGCCTCAACTCTGCGGATATCCTCTTTGAGCACTACGCGGAGGGTAATATCACTCGCTTCACCGGTATCTACTATGGCACTTACCCGGAGCGCGTCGGCTCCGTACGGAGCGGCCGGCTGATCGATCTGGAAATCCCGGCGATGTATCAGGGGGTTTTCGCCTTCTC
>JAIOSN010000331.1 GCA_021107605.1 Anaerolineae bacterium
ATGGGGCTGCCCTTGCTGAACTTCTTCAGGCCCTCCGGCAAGGGCAATTCGTAGAAGAAGATTTCCTCCGTGGGGCCAGGCCGCTCGAAGAAGATCAAGGCCGTCTTCACATCGGAGTACGGCGCGAAGGTGCCCGGCGGCAGGCTCACCACCGTATGGATGTTGAACTGTTCCAGTAGTTGCTTTTTCACCTCGGCAAAGGCCCCACCCCGGAAGAGCGTGCCTTCGGGGATGACCATGCCACAGCGCGCGCCATCCCGCAACTTCAGCTTCTTCATGACGTGTTCTGGGGGTCCGACTCGGTGGTACACACGCTCAAATTCAGTTGCCGACATACCAGTCAGACTGCGAAACGCAGCGGGACGACGACTTAATCTGCGTATACGTGTGTATTCATGCTCCCATTGTATTAGAGTTCTTATCGCGCAACAACTCTAATGACTAACAAAGCGCAAATTAGTGTAAGTGTTTCAACATCGCAGCACTCCATAATTCACATAATGAAACGGCGGAGGATATGCTCCTCCGCCGTTTGTGTCTCACGACTTAAGTTTTACTTACCATGCATCGTACCGGGTTGCGGTACCGGTGCTCGGTGTTGTAAAGACCTGGTTACTGCCGCTTTGCCAGGTGACGTTACCGCAATCCGCGTACTTGATGTACTTATACTCAACGGTCGTTGAAGCCGGCAAGTTCACGACGCCGCTCCAGGTGGGATAACCATCGGGCGTGAGTTGCACTGCGGAGCAGGGATTCCAGTTGCCCAGCGCGGCGATGTTGCCGACGACGTAGATATTTTGTCCCCAATTGGTGTAAGCGTTGCTGACGTTGAAGATAGTCGGGATGTCACCGCCGCCGCCGTTGATCTTGTCGCCAACGTGGATGGCGACTGTGTCCCACGACGCGACCGAGAGATAAGCTGTGCCATCGCCGTTCACCGTCACTGTGGAACCGGTGCAGCTTTGTCCACTGGCGCTCAGTTGTCCATTGAGGACGTTACAGTAGACGCCCGCGGCCAACCCGGTCTGGAAGGTGCGGTTCAGCGTGTAGCTCTCTTTATTGATAGCCACGAACCCGCTATTGCCGCGGCTGAAGGCGATCTGGTTGCCGCCGTTGCTCCACCAGTTGTCCACGGAGAAGTCGGCAGCGGTCTCATTGCGGAATTCGACCATGTTGGCAATCGGTTCCCAGCGGTGCTCGCACTGCCAGACATTGCCGAAGCAATTGTAGGACTCAGGGTTGTTATAATCGCTGTAGACGCTTTGCGTGTTGCCGTTGCCATCGGAGGGCGGCCCCTGGTCGCCGTCGGTGAAGTTGTAGCTGGACATGATCTTGGGGTAGCCATAGGGCCAGGCCAGCATGAAGACGTTGGCGAGGTCGTAGAGTGCGCCATCTTTGTAGGTGACGACGTGACCGCCACCGCCGTGCCCGCGCTGGTTATCGTGGTTGTCGGTGAAAACGACTGCCATATCGTTAGGCATAAAGCCCCAGGCCTCACCGAACTGGCTCAACCACGCAAGTTGTCCTTCGTAGAAAACTCGACCGATTTCCACGCTGTACTTGAACTCGGTCACGTCGCCGTTTTGGAAGTACTCCTCGGCGGTGATGGGTTCGCCACCCTGGTCAATCACTTCCTGGAAGATGTAGTAGTCGCCGTTCACGCGGCTGAAGATGGCATTGATGTCGTTGGTATCCATGTGCTTGGATGCATCGAGACGGAAACCGGTCACGCCGATGTCCACCAGGTCTTGCAGATAGGCGGCGATGGTGTCCTGAACGTAGGTTGCGCCGGTGTTCAGGTCAGCAAGGTTCACCAATTCGCAGTTTTGCACTTCCCAGCGGTCATTGTAATTCTGGATGTCATCGTTGCCGTTACGTCCGCAGTGATGAAAATCCCACGGCTCGTAAACGGAGTAATCGTATTCAGTGTAACTCGTGCCGGCAATGCCTGTGCCGCTACCCACGCCGGTCATGTGGTTGATAACTGCATCCACGTAGATGTCCACGCCTACGGCGTCACAGCGCTGAACCATTTCGATGAACTGGTCGCGGGTACCACTGCGGCTCTCGATCTGGTAGCTGACAGGTTGATAGCGCTGCCACCAGGGATACGCACCAACGAGAGCGTGCTCGTTCGGCGGTGAGACCTGGACCGCGGAGAAACCCTTCGGCCCCAGGAAGTTTTCGCACTCTTCAGCTACGTCAAGCCATTTCCACTCGAACAGATGCACGAAAACCGTGCGCGGGGGTTCAGGGTCTTGCGCACGGACAATTTGCGAGGTCTGGGGGAGTCCCAGTGTAGCTACAATGACAAACAATAATGCAGCACAACGCCAGAGGGATGGGATTTTCATTCTTATGCTCCTTTGCTTACTATAATAATACTAACTGGATTTTGTATATAGTAATTCTAGGCGAAGAATTAGTCAACCCAATATGGTTCTTTGGGATTTCCCGTGGCGTTTCGTTAAGTGATGCGAAAAGATACTACAGGTAGTGCCAAATTGCATATCGGCACTACATCTGGAATAGAACATTTGGAAACCACGGCAATTCCCAAAGAGCTCCAAGTATTGGTTGATTGTTGACTAATCAACTATGAGTCTACTGAAAAAACCAAGAACTTCACCATAGAGGACACAGGGAGCACAGAGATTTTAAACCTGACCTTGAGAAAATTAATTTTTTGACGTGTGAAGTGGAATTTTCTTGAACCAAATATTAAATTTTCTGTATCTTCTCCGTTTATGTGTACTGCCTACCTATGCTACTCTCCGTGGTGAGATGCCTTTTTTCAGGAAGACCAGCGATACTTTATCATAATTTTGCAGAGCTGTCAATACGAGTTAGTGGGCGGGAATGATATGTGTGTTTTAGCCAGGGCGAGCCAATTGCCTTAGCCGCTATGCTTCAAGAATCACGCAATGGGGTTTTTGTGATGCTGCAGTCCAAAAATTGTAGCACAACTGGACAAGAGAACAAATCAAGATTTCAGCAAGGGCGCGCCACGGGGGACTTTGACCATTGCGCCCATTCTTCCGGCGTCACCAGCAACCGGGCGACGCCGGAGAAAGGGGGCCTAGCAAAACTCGGCTTTGCGTCTGGAACACAAAGCCGAGCAGTCTGTCGGGGCGCGCGGATTCGAACCGCGGACCTCTACAACCCCATTGTAGCGCGCTAGCCAAGCTGCGCCACGCCCCGTTGACAGGAGAGATTATACATGAAGGGTTGATTTTGACAAGTTGTGGCGCCGGTGACCACCTTAAATTCTTGACAATCCAGCTGCCATCACTATAATCACCACTGGTCGGATGGATTACCAGCAAAGGCAATCACCCGTAACAAGAGGGGACCGTTCTTTTGGTTCCCTCTTGTATGTTGTATAATTCGGAATATGAGACGGACAGATTTGAAATCTCTCTCGCGACGTTGGATCCTGCGCCAAACTATCTTTGGGTTGGCGCTAGCGGGCGTGACCACGTTCGTGCTTTTATTCCGTTTTATTAATTATTATGATTTACAAGTCGGCGATGTGAGCACACGCAGCATTCGGGCCTCACAAGATATCACCTATCAGAGTGAGATTCTCACCCAGCAGGCTCAAGAGCAGGCGTCCCGGCAGGTGGAACCGATCTATACTCATCCGGACCCGGAGATCGCCCGGCAACAATTGGAACACCTACGACTAGTGTTGGAATTCATCAGTGCTCTGCGCGCTGATCCCTACGCCTCAACCGCCCAGCAGAGTAGTTGGATCCGGTCAGTGCCGGAATTAAACGCGCTTTCTGTTAACAGTACCCACACTCTCTTGGCGTTATCGGATGTGAACTGGAGCCGGGTGCAGCTGGAAGCCCGGAGTTTATTAGTCCAGATAATGCGGCAGGAAGAGGTCCGCAAGGGAAATCTGACTGCGGTTTGGGAGCGAATCCCCGTGCAGGTGCCTTTGGATCTTCCTCAAGATGAAGCCAACTTAGTCGCCGCTCTGGTCCAGCGATTCGTTGAGCCTAATGTCTTTTACGATCAAGCGGCTACCGAACTGCGCCGTCTCCAAGCGGTAGAGGAGAGTGAGCTTATCTTCCGCACTATCCGCAATGGCGAAAGTATCGTGCGCGAAGGCAGCGTGCTCACATCATTGGAGATGGAACTCCTGGAGCAGTTGGGGCTAACCGCGCCGGAGCGCAATGGGCGCGCTGTGGCGCGGGCTGCCATTTTCTCGTTAGGGGGCGCGTTATTGCTGGGCCTCTATCTGGTCAAATTACGCCCTATGGTATTATTAGATACGCGCCTGGAGGGGCTAACGCTGCTGCTATTGGCGCTCTTTCTCCTGCTGGCGCGGTTACTCTTGCCTGCCGGGCCGTTACTGCTCTACGTTTTTCCCATTGCGGCGCTCGGGATGTTGGTCGCCGGTACCGCCGATTCCATCACGGCCATCGGTGTAGTTTGTTACGAGGCGATGATAGGGGGGTGGATCAATGGGCAGTCCTTATTGGTCACATTTTTGCTGGCAGTCAACGGGGTAACGGCCGCGCTGGTTCTCCCACGTTACGAGCAGACCGGCTCTATTTTCCGCGCCGGCATCCTGGGGGGGCTGGCCGGCGCCATCGTGCGGCTCGTTTCCTCGCCCGGCGGTAGCGAAGAAGCGTTCCTCTCACTTTCAATGGATGCCGCCACCAGTTTGATGGGCGGCGTGA
>JAIOSN010000080.1 GCA_021107605.1 Anaerolineae bacterium
GCGAATTCCCACGGCCCAGAGCCGTCTGGCAAGGGTATGCGCCAGGCAAACAGGGCTTGTCATTCCGAGCCAGCAGAGCGCTAGCGCCGCGCCCGCGAGGAATCTCCCGAGTTTGCATTGAAACCCTCTTTAGATGCTAGAGATTCCTCGCTGCCCGGCAGGCGCGTTGCGCCTTGTGGTTGCTCGGAATGACAAGGGGGGGGGCCCCAACGTGAATGTTAGGGCTAAACATGCCCAGTCCTGGCGGGCTGCTTGTTCTTGGATAGAAAACCCTTACCCCTCTCACGAAGCCACATTAGCCCTCGTCAGAGGGCTTTGTAAATTTAGCCCGTGGTCTTTAGCCACGGGCGTTCGCTAGGCTTGTCCCGAGGAGGGTATGGAGAGCAGTAGCCGAGGTTTCCCTACCTCGCGCAACTAACGCGCTATGGAAAGCGCGGCTACGAGGCATCCTGGCCCAGCCGGCTGTCATGCTATTCATCATTTACCATTCCCCTCGTAGTAGATTCCTCGCTGCCCGGCAGGCGCGTTGCGCCTTGTGGTTGCTCGGAATGACAAGGGGAGGGTGGGGTATGGGGAGCAGTAGCCGAGGTTGGCATACCTCGCTAACGCGTTATGGAAAGCACGGCTACGAGGCATCCTGCTTTAACTTGCAACTTGCAACTTGTAACTTGGTACCCTGCAACTCCTATTGACATTACTTTTGCTTGGGGGATACTGATATTGGCTAGCTAACTTTTTCGGAGGGTGATATGCAAACCAAGCATTTTAAGATTGCTACCTATAACGTGAATTCTGTCCGGGTGCGGTTGCCGGTTATTTTGGATTGGTTGGCGCGGGAGCAACCGGATGTACTCTGTCTTCAGGAGACGAAGGTGCAGGACCAGGACTTCCCGGCTCAAGCTATCCGCGAGGCGGGGTATCACGTGATCTTCAGAGGCCAGAAGTACTCTGCCGGCGTGGCTATTCTCAGCCGGGCGGAGCCGCAAGCTGTCGCCTACGGGTTTGATGACGGCGGCGAGCCGGACGTGCCGCGTCTGATCCGCGCGCAGATAGGAGGCATCCAGGTGGTGAACACCTATGTGCCACAAGGTCGCTCTCCGGAATCTGAACATTTCCAGTATAAATTGGCCTGGTTTGGCCGCTTACGCCGTTTCTTTGCCCACCATTTTACTCCTCAAGAGATGTTGCTCTGGGTGGGGGATTTCAACGTCGCCACGGAGGACATTGACGTGCATAGTCCTCAGAAATTGCGGGAACATGTGGATTTCCATCCGGCCGCGCAGAAGTCGCTGGAGTTGGTGCGCCGTTGGGGTTTCGTGGACGTCTTCCGCCAGCAACATCCTGGTGAGCCGGGGCATTACACTTATTGGGATTACCGGGCCAAAAATCCCATTGAGCGCGGCATCGGTTGGCGCATTGATCACATCTGGGCGACGGAACCGTTGGCCAGACGTCTCACCTCGGCCTGGATCGACGTGGATGTGCGCCGCACTGCACGTCCTTCGGACCATACGCTTTTGGTGGCGGAGTTCGAGTTCTAATTGACTAGTGAATCTACTGCAAAAACCAAGAATTTCGCCGCTAAGGCACAAAGGCGCGAAGAACCACTGAATCTTAACATCTGGGTGGCTTTCTGGTAAGGCCACTCTTTTTTCAGGAAAGTCCTGTTTACCAGGAAAATTTGTTTTTCTTGGCGTCTTAGCGGAAAACTAGTTTTTTTCAGGGGAACCACTATTGCCCGTTGTTATTTATGCTACAATGAGGATGGGTTATCTAATTCATTAAGTCAAGGAGGATAAGCTATGAGTTCGCCAAGTACAAGCAGTAGCAGAAGTCTACATAGTGTCCAACGAGTGTTACGCGCATTGATCTGGTTTGGCCTTTTCTTTCTTTTGGGGGTACTAACCACTATCTTGGGTTTGATTGTGACTAGCATTGAGCCGTTCCTGGGATTTGTGGTCTTGGGTATCGGGGGCATGGCGGCCATAATTTTGCCGGGGATGGTGAGCAGTGGTCTCTACGTGATTCCTGAGTTCCAGCGCGTGGTGGTGCTCAAGATGGGGAAATTTGATGGGGTGCGGGGGCCGGGGCGTTTCTGGGTGATCCCCTATCCGCCCTTCTACCAATCCGTCGCGGCGATAGTTGACTTGCGCGTGCAGACGCGCGTGATCACTGCGGCGGAGACGCTGACCGCCGATAACGTGCCGGTAGGCTGTGAGGCGGTTATCTTCTGGCGGGTGGAAGCGCCGCGCAAGGCGGTCTTGGAAGTGGCGAATTATCGTGAGGCGGTCTTCCAGGCGGCGAACAGCGCGCTCAAGGATACTGTCGGGATGTTGGACCTGACGGATCTGTTGGGGCAGCGCGAGAAGGTCTCTAGTCGCTTGGAGACGATCATTGATCAGGCGGCGGCAAATTTTGGCGTGGATGTGACCTCGGTGGAGATCACCGATGTGCGTGTGCCGGCTGATCTGATCCAAGAGTTGAGCGTGCAGGCGCAATCGCAGCGGGCAGCCAAGGCCAAGATCGTCGAGGTGGAAGCGGAGAAAGCTATCTCCGAGAAGTTGCAGGAGGCTGCTGAACTGATGGGGCCGCGCGCGATGGAGATGTACCGCCTGAACGTGTTGGAGCGCATTGGCCGTGAGGAGGGCAGTCAGATCATTATCTATGGTCTGACTGGTAACGATACCGCGATGGAAACTACGCTGGCGGCCGCTACGGCCGCGGTGCGGAGTAAGGGTTAAGAATAGTCGGTTGCCAGGATAGACGAGATTCGATTAGCCGGGAAGGGGTGCTGTTCCTTCCCGGCTAAAAAATGGATGGTAGGACATCAAATTATGGTATCATCTCAATATTTCGGGGCAGTTTTCACCACAGAGACACGGAGGGCACAGAGTTTTTTATTTTTTTCTCCGGGTTCTCTGTGTCTCTGTGGTGAGATGACTTTTTTCAGCAGAGTCAATTATGGATAGGAGGGGAATCAATGTCTGAGGATACAAAACGGAGTATCAGAGCAGAGGATCTTTATCGTTTCCAGTTGATCACTTACGCGGAACTTTCTCCGGATGGGGAATGGGTGAGCTACGCTCTCCAATGGGTGGATCAGGAGAGTGAGAAGAAGTATGCGAATATCTGGTTAGCGCCCACGGCCGGCGGAGCCGCACGGCGGTTTACGGTGGGGGAGCAGGTGGATAGCACGCCCCGCTGGTCGCCGGATGGCCGCCGGCTCGCGTTCCTCTCTAACCGTGATGATGAGAAGCAGCCGCAACTGTATCTCATTCCGGTGGATGGCGGCGAGGCAGAGGTCTTGACTGATCTCAAAGGTGAGATCGCTGCTTTTGAGTGGTCGCCGGATGGGAAGAGGATTCTCTTACAGTTCCGCCAGAAAGATGCGGAGGAGCTGGAGCGGGAAGAGGATGAGCAGAAGAAGAAACTGGGCCGGGTCTACCGGCACATTGACCGGGTTTTCTACGCGTTGGACGGGGTGGGTTATTATCCAAAAGAACGCTGGCACATCTGGACGGTGGAGGTAGCGAGTGGGGAAGCCACGCAGTTGACCGCCGGTGAGGTTTATGATGAGACGGATCCTACCTGGTCGCTGAATGGCGAGAGGGTCGCTTTCGTTTCCAACCGCACTCCCGCTCCCGACTTGGAACCGGAGGTTGTTGATCTCTTCGTGATCTCGGCGGCGGGGGGCGAGCTGCATAAAATCAACACACCCGTTGGCCCCAAAATGAAACCCAGTTGGTCGCCGGACGGCAAGTGGCTGGCTTACATTGGCCGGGAAGGGCGCGGCGATTGGTGGCGGAACCAGGGGTTATGGGTGGTGTCTTCCGAAGGCGCGGGCGAGGCTCGCGATCTGCTGGCAGACTACGATCTGAGCGTGGAGAGCACCACTATCAACGATCTGGGCGGGAATAATCTGCGGCTGCCGGTCTGGTCTGCGGATGGCGAGGAGCTCTATTGCCAAATTTCGCGGCATGGCAGCACTACATTGCATGCCGTCACGGTGGCGGATAGCAAGTTGCGAACGGTGGTGGGCCGGGATGGCGTGGTGGGCGCGTACAATTTCGACGCGGCGGGGGAGCGGTTGGCCTACTTCCATGAGACCATGCGTGATCCGGGCCAGCTCTGGTTCCGCGAGCCGGGCGCTGCCGAGGCGCGGCAGTTGACGGAGTGCAACGTGGAGCTGCTGGCGGAGCTCAAGCTGGGTGAGTTGGAGGAGGTCTGGTTCCAGGGCGCGGCGGGCAACGAGCTGCAAGGCTGGATCCTCAAGCCGCCGGATTTCGACTTGCAGAAAGAGTACCCTTCCATCATGGAGATTCACGGGGGGCCGTGGGCGCAATACGGCAACTTCTTCATGCACGAGTTCTACTATCTGGCGGCGCAGGGCTACGTGGTCTATTTCTGCAATCCGCGCGGCGGCGCCGGCTACGGCGAGGAGCACGCCAGAGCGATTTGGGGTGAGTGGGGCGACGTCGATTACGCTGATTTGATGGCGTGGGCCGATCATCTGGCCGCTAAGCCCTACATTGATTCCGACCGGATGGGCGTGACCGGCGGTAGTTACGGGGGTTACATGACGGCTTGGATCGTCGGGCATACGGACCGCTTCCGGGCGGCGGTGATGCAGCGCAGCGTCACCAACCTCATCAGCATGTGGGGGAGCAGCGATCTGAACTGGATCTTCCAACAGGTCTTTGGCGATCAACCTCCTTACGAGAATATCGAGCGACTCTGGCAGAGCTCGCCGATGAAGCATGTCGGCGCGGCGACTACGCCGACCTTGGTCATCCATAGCGCGCAAGATTTACGTTGCCCGCTGGAGCAGAGCCAGCAGTTCTTTGTGGCGCTCAAGATGTTGGGCGTTGATACTGAATTTGTGATCTTCCCCGAAGAACCGCATGGACTTTCGCGGCAGGGGCGCACCGATCGCCGCGTGGCGCGGTTGGAGTGGATCAATCGCTGGTTTGAACGCAGGTTGAAAGTTAAAGGTTGAATGTTACAGGTTAAAGGTTGAAAGTTGCAGGTTGAAATAAGATCGGCAAATGGCAAATGTGCAAATCAGCAAATGACTATCTGACTATTTGACTAATTGACTAATCACCAATCCCTAATCACTCTTTACTTTTGAAGGAATAACAAGATGTCAATTTCTCACTTTAGATTAGCCGTTTTTGATTTAGATGGTACGTTGAAGACAGTACGTGATCCCTACGTCTACTTGCACCGGCGGTTGGGTGTGGCGGAAGAAGGGGAGGCGTTGATTGCACGGGGCAAGGCGGGTCAGTTGAGCTACGAGGAATGGTTACGCGCCGATGCTTTGCTCTGGCGCGGCGCGCAGCGTAGTCAGCTGGAGCAATGGTTACGTGAGATTCCTTACCTGCCCGGTGCGCGGGAGGCTCTCGCCAGATTGGGTGAGGCTGGCGTCCAGATCGCCATCATCAGCGCGGGGTTGTTGCTCCACGCTGAGCTGGTGGCGGACGAGGCGGATATCGATCACATTTTCGCCAACGAAATACTGTTTGAAGATCGGGGCGCCGGAGAGGTGGTCAGCGGTGAAGTCCGCGCTCACGTATCTTACCGGGGCAAGGGCGCCGTGCTGGCCCGGTTGCAGGCCGAGTTGGGCATTCCCCCGGCGGAGACCATCGCGCTAGGTGATACGCGCGGTGATATTCCCCTCTTTGAGCGGGCGGCGTTCAGCGTTGCGGTGCGACCTGATCATCCACAGGTTGCTGCTGCTGCTGATATTGTCTTGCCGGATTTAACTGACTTGTGGTCGGTTAGTCAGGTAGTCAGGTAGTCGGGTAGTCGGGTAGTCATTCACTACCTAAGTCGCTAAATTGATAGTTCTGAATTAAAGAGAGCATATGCAAAAAGAGAGAAAATCTTGGCGGATACCGTTTTTTACCATCTGGGGCGGGCAGCAGGGCCGGGCAGCGAGGAATCTGCGCATTCGGCATTTAGAGTAGCCGCGGTTTCTATACCGCGCCCAGCTATGCGATTTGGAAAGCGCGGTTACGTTACCCCGCCCGCTGAAGCGGGCTAGCCCCGCGCAGGGCGCGGAATCTCTAGCTTTTAGCGAGGGTCTCAAAGCAGCATCGGGAGATTCCTCGCAGGCGTGGCGCTAGCGCTTTGCTGGCTCGGAATGACAAACCCTGTTTGCCTAGCGAGGGCCAGACAGCTTGCAAAAAAAGCCCTCCGGTTTTTTCAAAAAACCGGAGGGCTAAGCTGTTGCGGAATGTTATTTCGCGGTTACGGCACCGCTGCCAGTAGCTTGGCGAGCTGGTACTCTGAATCCTCTTCCGCCGCGCGTAACTGCGCGATGATCTCATACCCAGCGGCGATCTCTGCCCGTGCTTTTTCAGGCGCGTCGCCGGTCAGCAGTTCCAGCGTCTCCAACATCATCAGGTGCCAGAGGAATTGCTCGAAAGCCTCCTTGTTAAACCAGAGGGTATCTTCAAAGCGGTTGATGCTTAAATAGGCTTGCACCGCTGGTTCGCACAACGCCGTTTGAAGAAGGTCGCGGGCTGTCACCGCGCCTAAGCTCTCCGCTCCGCCCAGCCAGCGCCGGTGCCCGATGAATAGTTTGATGGTGGCCAACGCGTGGCGGGTAGTTTCCTCGGCGACTCCTAGCTCGTGCAAGGCGCGGGCGATGACTTTGTCCAAGAGCCAGTCAGCTAACCAACTCCGGCTGATGGCGGCATAATCTTCGCTCTCCACCAGCTTGCCCAAATTATGGGTAAAGAGCCACCCGAGCAGGGTCCCCCAAACCGCAGGTTCATCCGCTGCCAGCCCGGTTAGGAGATAGTCTCGTAGCTCCTCACCGGGCGGACCTATTGTTGAATCATCCTCCGCCCAGAAAGCGGCTAGCGTTAAGAGTGCCTCTAATTTAGCGCAGACTTCCTCGGCGATCTCCTGCATCTTCTCTTCGCGGGCTTCGTCCGATTCGGTCTCCTTGATGGCGCGCAACAGATCCATCATCTTCTGTTTAACCTGCTGTGAGACATGTTGGTCAGCTGCTCTGGTTTCTGTCTGGCGCACTTGCAGCAACCAGTCAAAGGCCGGGGCGCTGATCAGCATGCGTAGCGGCGCGTGGACCGGTTCCAGGAGCAATTCTTGGAGTGTTTCCTGGATGTTGGGGACGCCTTTCCCATTTAGCGCGTGGTTCAAGCGGGCGTACTGTTTGCTTCCGTTATCATGTACTACCTGGAAATCCAAAAAGACATGGACTTGGTAGGCGTGTAGCTGGGCGTAGAAACCGTGCTCATGCAGCTCGCGGCAGCTGCGGATATATTCTAACTCTCCGATAGCATCGCGGAAGATGAGGTAGGTATCTGCGGTATTGGGGATATTAAGCCCGCTGGTCAGCGTCTTTTGGACCAAGGCCTTTTCTCCATTGGGGCCCTTGATGGCGTAGGCGGCCGAAGTTTGAAGCCAGCCGCTGGTCTCGGCGTAGCGGTTATGGTAGAGCACCAGTGAGCGTTCTCCATAAGCCTCGTTGCTGTAAGCAAAGACGTTCTCATCCACGCGGCCTTTATGAGTGTAGAGATCGTAGAGGAGGAAGTTCTGCGCCTCCGCGAAGAGATACCGTTTGTGCAGTAGTGGGAAGATTTCCCGTTTGTGCCGCTCTACCAGCTGGGGATGTGGCATCTCATCCCAGTAAGCGCGGCGGTACTCCATGCCGTATTTTTCAGCGTAGCCTTCAACTTGTCCATGTCCGAACATCGGCAGGCCGGGGAGCGTCGCCATCAAGGTACAGATGCCAAAATATTTATCGCCCTCGCCAAATTGATCAATGGTGGTGCGCTCGTCGGGGTTGTTCATAAAGTTGACGTAACGTTTGAGGATTTGCGGGTCAAATTCTAGCGTGTTCTTGATCAGTTGGCGGTACTCGTCGTTTTTCTCATCGCGCAACATGTTCATAAACGCGCTGTTATAAACGCGGTGCATGCCCAGCGTGCGGACAAAATACCCTTCCATCATCCAGAAGGCCTCGGCCAGCAGTAAAGTGTCCGGGACCTCTGTTGCCACACGATCTACCACCTCGCGCCAGAATTCTACGGGGAAGGCCTGATCAAATCCTGCTCTGGTCATGCCAAAGTCGGCACGGCTGGCAATATCACCGCCACTGCCCGGTTCCGGGAACCAGAGCCGCTGGTAATGTTTTTTGGCTAACGTCATCGCCGCGTCGAATCTGATGACAGGTGAGCGGCGCGCCACAGCTAGGATAGTCTGGATCACGGCCTCGCGCACTGCCGGTAGGAGGTAGTTCAACTGGGCGGTGTCATTCCAGGGCATACTGGTGCCGTCGTTGCCGTGATAGATGTACTTGGTATCGCCGGTCCAGTGATCAACGCGTTTGAAGACGACGGCGGCGTCGCTATGCTCATAGTAATGATCTTCCAGATAAACCCCTACGCGGTCATCGGCACAGAGGTCCTCGCCGTTAAAGGTGTAGGTGGGGAAAGGGCTGTAATTCAAGTGGATAAACCAGTCAGGATGTTCAATCATCCAGTGGGAATCAATGCCGGTATGATTAGGCACCATATCACTGGTCATCCGAATGCCGTATTTCCAGGCGCGCTCTTTGAGGTTCTGGAAGGCTGCTTCCCCACCCAGGTCAGCGGCGATGATGTAATCGTAGAGCGAGTAAGCTGAAGCGACCGCTTCTGGATTGCCCATAATTTGTTTAATGAGTTGAGAAGCTTTACTGCGCTCCCAGAGACCGATGAGCCAGAGGCCGGTGACGCCACGTCGCGCCATACGGGCCAAGACCTCATCTGGCACCTGCTCCAACAGGTGAATTTCGTGACCAAATTCTTTTGATAGTTGATCCAACCAGACGTAAACATTCTTGGCTAAGAGAACCAGTCGGGGCATCCAATCGCTATCGGAGCTGAAATGTTCGGGTGCTTCCTCTTGCCCCTTGAATTCATAGACTTCTGCCGGTCCCGGTCCTAATCCAAAGAAGACCTTGTTTTCTTCGGCTAGGAAGTCCAAACTGCTTAATAGGCGGATGAGGTATTGGCCGAGGAAAGTTCCCCAGTGGGTGCGGATATATTCCAACTGTCCGGTGAGTGAGCCGGGGCTATTAAGCGCCGGTTCGCGGAGCAGCTCAATAAGATTTTTGTTCCCTGGCCCAAAGCCCGGCTCTCCCTCAAAAAAGTCGTAGAGGGTGGTGAGGAGCTCCGCATAGGCGGTATGTTGGCTTAACTGGTGATCATCAAATAGTTCGCGGAAGGGGCCGAAGGCGGGGTTGTTGTTGGCCAGCCAGAGCAACATGAGTTCCTCTAATACCACTTGCTGGTGGGGCGTGCTGCCGGTTTCTCCCGCCAAGTACTCTCCTAACGCCAGTTCACCGCGATAGACGGCCACCGGCGGGAACTCGTCAGCAAAAGAGGCTAAGGTTGTCTCCACGGCCTCTGGTCCCAGCTCCGCGGCCAGGTACTCTAGCGCGGATTCCATCACCGCTGGGTTCTGTTCTTCCCTATAGCGAGCGACGACGTGGTGCGAGAACTCGTCAATCAAGCCCATCGCGTTGATGTCGCTGGCGCGTATAGCTTGTTCAGGGTACGAGATGAGATCGCGTTGCGCATTTATCTTTTGGGCAAAGAGTCGCGCCGCGTAGAAATTTGCAAAGAGGACGTTGCCGTTTAAGGAAAATAGAGAGTCGCTAAATTTATACTGATTCCGAGATTCACGTGAGACGTGGAATTCGCGCAAGGCATACTCTCTGGACGATCTTACATTGAGCATAAAATTTCTCCTTGAACTCATCTGGATAGGAATGTTGCCGGAGTGTTTTTCTAGCGTAGCGCAGAGCCAACATAGCCCAAGATCATGCTGGCAATCAATACGATGCTAAAAACAACCATTACAATTTGTGGCCAATTTTTTTTATTATGGCGTCTCATGGATACCTCCAACTGTTTTTCTTCTTATTTACAGGGGCTACTTAACACGCAATGTCATTAAGTTAAGCAACTGGTCAGACCTCAGAGGTCTAATGCGACCCTCTCCCGCAAGAAATTTACCGTAAATACGACGTGGTTTGCAATTATGCGGCGCTACCAGAGACCTCGGAGGTCTTATCTTAATGACATGACTTAACACGTCACATTATAGCATAGCTTGTAGAGTTCACTATCATTAGTTGCGCTGGCTCACCGGTGAGATTCCGTTGATTTTTCAAAGCCAAGTGGTATTATAGCTTTGTTTGGTCAAATTTTAAGGGAGAGGTTCTCATTGCCGATGAAACGCGGAGTAAGGATTTTAGAGGTGTTAATTGTCTTAGGAGTGCTGGCTCTGGTGATTTTGGGATGGCGCGCGGCCCACAATCAGGAGCCAATCATAGTGCAGATCACGCCAATACCGGTTTCGCCGACCGCTCTTCCCCCAACGGCGACCGCGACGCTAACCCCATCACCAACTCTTACTCCAGAACCCACCGCAACTCAGCGTCCTAGCTCAACCCCCACGGCTACCCCCACCGCAACACCGCTCTTGAGTCCACCGCCGTTATTTCACGCTACCCCGGTATCGTCCACGACATCAGTGATTACCTCAACGCGCCCGCAGCCCACCTTGATGCCGCTGATGAAGCAGCCAGCGGGCACGATCAATATCTTGCTGCTGGGGAGTGATCGCCGTCCCGGCGTGCAAGTCTCGCTGACTGATGTGCTGATGATCGCCTCCATCTTCCCGGATACGCCGGGCGTCAGCCTGATCTCAATTCCGCGTGATTACTACGCCTGGATTCCTACCTGGGGCTTGGATAAGATCAACACCGCTTTCCTCCGGGGCTATAAGAATGGTTATCCGGGCGGAGGGCCGGGCTTGATCAAGGCCACAATAGAGTATAATTTTGGCGTACCCATCCACTACTACGCAATGGTGGATTTTAGCAGCTATCGCAGTCTTGTGGACGCCGTGGATGGCGTGGACGTGGTGGTTGAGTGTCCTTTCCACGACACCTATCCCGATCCAGAGGCGGCGAGTGGACAGAGTGATATTGACCTGGATCCGGGACTTCATCATCTGGATGGCAAGCACGCGCTCTGGTACGTCCGTTCGCGCTGGAATACCTCCGATTTTGACCGCCACCGCCGCCAACAGCAGGTGGTGCGGGCCGTTTTCCGTCAAGCCCTGGGGCAGAACATGCTCCCACGCATTCCGGAATTCTGGGACCTCTATCAAGAGAATACCGAAACGGACTTGAGTCTAACAGATTTAATCTATCTGGGTTCGGTGGCGGCCCGGTTTGATATGCGTAACCTGAAGAGCCGTTTTATTCGCGGGAGCACCCTCTTGCAATTCTGGACTGCGCCCAATGGCGGATCAGTGTTGGTGCCGCATTACGAAGCACTCTACAATTTTATGTTGGAAGCGGCGCAACCGCCAGTTACCAGTCGGGCTACCCAACGCGCGCATCGCGTGGAGGTGTGGAACGGGACCGGTAACAGTAGTTGGGGCGAGGTGGCGGCTTACCGGCTTAGTTTGGAGGGATTTGAGGTGGCGGAGATCAAGGATGTCTCCGGTGTGGCGCGTACCACCATCACCGATTTCACCACCACTACCAAAGGCTCGCCGCTTTGGAAGTTGCTCAGTCTCTACAAACGCCAATCGAGTGACGTGGTGAGTGAACCATCCGAGGAGATTCCGGTTGATTTCCGCGTCACGTTAGGTTGGGATTACAATCCCTGCACCGGGACGGGGACCGCCCGTTGGCGGGCTACTGCTACCCCGGCGCCTACTTCTGCTCTCACTCCTACTCTTACTCTCACTCCCACTCCCACACTTACTCTCACTCTCACTCCCACACTTACTCTCACTCCTGCCCCCACTTCCACCCCCACGCCGGATGGCTGAGGTGCTGCCCGGAGCTTCGCCGTCTAAGGCGGCTATATCGCGCCGGCGCTTTTTGCGGATGCTGGCCGGTGGCGCGTTGTTCTCGGTGCTCACTCCGTTCTATGCAACTCGGCTGGAGCCGGGCTGGCTCGACTTGGTGCGCCTCACCGTTACTCTCCCTAGCTTGCCCCCTGCGCTAGCTAGCTTGACCATCGCGCAACTCTCCGACATCCATCTGGGAGCCTCGGTTGAGTTGGAACTACTGCGTCGCGCGGTAGCTCTGGTCAATGCGGCCGCACCTGATCTGGTGGTGCTCACCGGTGATTTTGTGACAGGAGAGGCGCGGCACAGCCGCGAGGTCGCTGTGGCGCTGGCGGTTCTCAAGTCACGGTACGGCAGCTACGCCGTCCTGGGGAATCACGACATCTGGACCGACGCGGATTTTATCGCCGCGCAGTTGGAGCAGGTGGGCATCACGGTGCTGCGCGATGCCCGCACGCGCTTGAAGATCGACGGCGCGCCGCTCTGGTTGTTGGGCATCGAGGATCGTGGTTATACGAGCATATCGCGCTGGGGCGGAAGCGGGGACTTCACCACTTTTCGACGCCGGTGGCAATCTGCCCACGTTGCGCTCCGTGATTTACTCTCCGATATTCCGCTCTCAGAGCCGCGCGTACTCTTGGTCCATAATCCCGACTTTACGGAGATGTTGCCTCCCGCGCGCGTGGATTTGGCGCTCTGCGGTCATACCCACGGCGGGCAAGTGCGGATTCCGTTGTTGGGCGCGCTGCTGGTTCCCTCTTGCTTTGGACAGAAATTCGTTGGGGGACTGGTACGTGGCACGCATACACAGGTCTACGTCAGCCGGGGCGTGGGGATGATCTCCCCGGCGGTGCGCTTCAACTGCCGCCCGGAGGTGACGGTGTTAAGAGTTGAAGGTTAGAAGTTGAAGGTTGCAAGTTAAGTCTACTGAAAAAACTTATTTTTTTCTTAGCGGCGAGCCCACTTTTGTCAGCCAGGGTAGCAATTTACTCAATGGAGTGAGGAATGCGTGGATTGGAAGAGAACGTTTAGCAGAA
>JAIOSN010000291.1 GCA_021107605.1 Anaerolineae bacterium
CTGAACCCCATACTCGTCGAACACCCCCGGCCAATTCTCATTCATGCCGGATTTTGGCGCTAGCATGATCTCCTCCCGCACTCCCACACCTCCCCATTCCCGCGCTCCCATATCCCCATCATGCTACCCGACCTTCTGAAACTGGTAAACCCTTCCCTGGCGCCCCAAAGGGCTGAAGAGTTCGCCTGGAACCGGGGCCCGCCCTTCGATGGAGAGTATCCCTGCCGGTTTCAAAAGCTGGTGTAATTCAGTCAAGATGTTCTCCATGCCTCCGATGGCATGAGCAAAACCGAAAACAAAGGTGAGATCGAAACTCTGAGCGGGCAGACCTGTTTGCGCCGCGCCGGTCTGGATGGCCCTGACGTTGGTCACACTCGCTTTATCGATCTTCTGCCGCACTCTCTCGACGGCCAGCGGGTTGATATCCAGTGTATGAACACTGCCCTTTTCTCCTACTATCTTTGCCGCCGGAACAGTGAAAAAACCAGGCCCGCAGCCGACTTCCAGCACACCTTGCCCCGGTTTCAGTCCTGCGGCGTTCAATGCCTCGTAGGGATCTCTGAATAAGCCGTAGAGTGTTTCGTGAACGAAGGACATCATCTTAAAGTGTATTTTGTTTGTTAGCGACATCTTTTTTCCTCCTGATGAACTTAGCCTTGTTTCGAGAAACTATACGTGTACTTGTCTTTGCTCACCAGCTTGAACAACTGCCCACCCGTTATCCCGGGCAGGATCGTTTCCTCATCCAGATGGTGGTCACTGAAGGATAACGTTCCACCTTTCTTCAACACACGATACAGTTCCGCCAATATCGTCTGGGGATTGCCTAGCTCATGAAAGATATCATATAACAAAACGACGTCTACGCTGTTGTCTGACAATCCGGTTTTGCAATTGGAGTAGATGGTTTCCACATTCGCCAGTTGCTTTTTCCTGGCAATGTCTTGGACGCTCTGGATCGCCAGAGGATGAAGGTCTAGCGCGTACACCTTTCCCGACTCGCCCACCGACCTGGCGACGTCGGCGACGTACCCCCCAGGGCCACATCCGTAATCAAGCACCCGGAACCCGGGCTGGATGTCCACCTCTTGCAAGATTTTATCACGGGGCGACACGAGATCACGTAATTTGAACGCGTAGGACATCAAGGTAAACGCAAAATTGGGTATTGGCTTGTTCATATCAATCCTTCCTTATCAAGTGTGAGAACGGGCACGAGCGCCTGTTCTCTTGGCGACACAATGCCCGTCCTCACTTGTACTATGCTTCGGCCTTGCCGGTGTCTGCCTCCGGCTCAACTTTTCCGGTTTGCTCCCCAGATGGCTCCTCGCATCCCCAGCACCAGGGGGGTACAGGTCCATGCATTCGGCGCCAGCGCGCGGCGGGATGCCTGAACCGTGGGCCAGCCATCCCGAACCGCCCAGCCGGCCCCCACAAGACGAATCGGAACATTCTGCTGATCATGGCTAAGAACAACACAAAAAGCCCAATCTTGAGAAACCCTGCGCCAAACACAAAGGGCGCAGCACGATACGGGACGGGCGCAAAGCGCCATCCAGGGTGGCCGAAGGCTGGCATCTCGACCTCCTCACCCTCAACCACCGGTAAGCTCGCCACATACCCCTGCGACCACCCGGCGCGGTAAACCAGCCCTCCGCCCGCGATCAACAGACCGATGATAACCACGCCCACCAACACCCTCGCCAAAATCCAGTTCTTCTTAGACATTTCTTACCTCCTCAGGTTTTGAATTGACCTCAGTATGCCATAAACCTGTGAAGGAATTATGAACAGGTGTGGGAAATGTGGTGAATCGCAGCGGTAAACGTTCAGACCTCCGAGGCTTTGACGGTAATCTGACTCGGAAAGCGAGCTCTATATCACCAGAACCTCTCAAAAGAAGGATATTTCGTAAACCTCAGAGGTCTTTTTAGCCGGACTTTCGCCTCTGGTGTTGGCGTTCCTCCACCACATGATCCCAGAGCTCCCGCGCTTGCGGTTCCTCAGGCGGGGTGATACTCAGGCCATGAGGAATAGCCCGACCTTCGGAGATGTGGACCAGAGTAACGAAGCCGTCCGTGCTAATGATGCGCGGCATGGCGGGACGCAAGGCGTAGGCCTCCACGTAAATCGTGATACTGCTGCGCCCCACGTGGGCTGTGCATCCTTCCAGCACCAATGTCTCGCCTTTGTTGATGCTAGCGCGGAAATCCATGCCGTGCAGACGCACACAAACCAGCTCCCCTGGCTTACAGGCCAGGGCCGCCCGCGCGGTGATAAAGCCCACCTCGACCAGCCACTCTGCCATGCGCCCGGCGAAAAGCGTGCCGTGATGGTTCAAGTCAATGGATTTCACCAGGTGTGATGCCGTAATACGAGGAAGTTCTTTCGATTTCATCAATGCCTCCGTAGTAAGTATTTAGACCGCCGAAACTCTGAGCGCGAGCTACTTTGTGACTTTCGGGGGTCTTGTTGCACAAACACAGGGCCGATGCTCAGCATCGGCCCTGTGTTGATGTCCCAAAGGGGCTTCAAACCCCTGTTTCTGGCTTGAGAGGCCAGCGTCCTAGGCGATGGGGCCAAACGTGCCGCAACAAAATTGTACCACCAAACGTGATTTTGTCAGCCAAATGTGTCTTCGCTATCTTCGTGGGTTTGTTTGTACGGCTGATAGAGTATGAAACCTCAAGAATTTCTCATCACAAGCGGCAAATACAACAGAATATATCGGACCTGTGTATCTAGTTCCGCATGGCCCGGGAAACTGTCGGGGCCAGTAATATTTACCACATTGTGCAGCGTCCGAGCTGAGCCTCCTCCTACCGTCGTCGTGATTACGATTTCGCCTGTGGCGGACGGGGGCAACGCAGCGAGGTTCCACACTCCCTGTTGATCGGTCAAACTCGCTGCCGGTGGGTAAACCCCGTCTACAGAGATGCCGGAGGGGAAAGTATCGGTCAATACAACCCCCGTCGCTGTTGTGTTTCCCATGTTCTTGTACTGGAGCGTGTACACCAGTTCATCGCCAACGCTAACCACCGGGGCAGAACCCTCCTTGGTCACCCACAGGATTGCCCCTTCGGTGATAACCTGGGTCGAAAACACTGTCTGTGTCATCACCGACTGCCGGGCATCTGCCAATGCTGTATTGGTGATCACACCGGCGAAGGTTGGAGACGTGGTGGTTACTACAATCGTTCGTATTTCCCCTGGCCCCAGTTGCCCCAGCGACCACTGGAGCAACGGCAGTGTCACGACGTCCGGCGCGGGAGAGGCATCTATTAGCGGCAAGCCAGTGGGCAAGACATCTGCTACCGTCACATCATTCACGGTGATGTCGCTGGTGTTCTCACAGCGGAGGACGTAGACTAGTTCATTGTCGACCAACACATACGTATAGCCCGTCTTGATCAGGCGTAGCCGGTCTGACGATTGAGTCACACTCGTCAGCAATGAGGCGTGGGTGGGGGTAACGCCATCTGCTACCACCAGGGCGTGGTTGTACAACTGTTCGTGCCCGTCTAGCACACGCGCTCGTACTATCACGACCGCTGTATGCGCCGCGACGGAGGGTGCAGTAAACATAAGCACCCCATTTTTGTAGGAGGCCGGAGGTGGACTGGCTGATATGAATTGCACGCCGGCGGGCAAAAAGTCATACAGCCACACATTGAAGGCCTGTGAACCCGGTTGGGTGGTTGAATAGGAGAGGGTATATATGATCTCATTGTTCGGTTGAGGGGTGTCGTTGTTGACAGTTTTATCAAGGACAAGTTGAGGATTGCCAATGGGACTCTGAAAGGTCAGTGCCGCCAGAGGCATGTTAGAAGCGCTCAACGGAGGAGCGGACAGGAACCAGGTTCCCAGAAACCACAATCCGACCATGCCAATCAATACAGAGATAACCCAAACCAGAGACATCGGTGTTCTTACTCTATTACTAAACATGTTCTTCCTCCTTCTTGCATTTGTATGATAGACCTTAAAAAATAATAGAGGAAAGAAAAGAGTCCTCATCCGCGGAATCCGGCTCGTTCCCCAAATCCATGCGGAAGTCAATCTGCCGCTTCTGCCGATCCACCCGCAGGACGCGCACTTCGATCTCCTCAACGTTTCAGGCGGACAACCTTGCCTTTGCCAATCTGTCCTTCTTTAGAGCTCCTCCCAATCAACATTAGGAGGCTTGACCATGGCTAGCCTGATGCATTCTTAGGCCAGATGTGAGATATGGATCATTCCTTACACATGCCAGACTGAGGTTTACAAAAGTCCCATAAATCTCTGTGTGGGTGACTTGACTTTTTAGTCGTATCTTGGGGCAGAGATCGTTAATTGAGGTTGGTTGTATTATACTTTCTTCCAGCAGCCACGTGACTTCTTATTATAGATCAAAAGTGTTATAACACACCTGCAAATAATGTCAACTCTCCCGGCTCGCATTCCGGGCGCGTTGTGGCTCGCGTTCCCAGGTAGGCGGTGAGCTGCTGACCGGCACGTCCGACTTGCACCAATTGCCGGGTGATGGTTCCGCATAGGGAGCACCCTGGTCAACCACTACCACTGCTCAAAACATACCTGACAATTCACTCAATGCCATTAGACTAAGCAACCACCCAGACCTCCGAGGTCTGCTGTAACCCTGGCCTGTCAGGAATTTACCGCAAATACGCCGTAGTTTGTAGCTATGCGGTACTACTAGATATCTCGGAGGTTTTATCTTAATGACCATGCCCTAGCTTGTCTCCCAAACGCAAAAGAGGCCGAGCCTTGAGCTCGGCCTCTTTTGCTGTTATAATGCCGGAGGTGGGAGTCGAACCCACATGGGGGTCGCCCGAGCGAGTTTGAGTCGCTTGCGTCTGCCAATTCCGCCACTCCGGCAATGGCAAGCAGTATAACTGGGTTCCTAGATCCGTCAAGTAAACAGAGGAGCACTATGGCGGCGTCAACTACGACGTCTTTCAACGAAGAGAAGCTGGTACAGGCTGCTCAACGAGGGCAGCTACCTGCGTTCAACGAGCTGATTCTGCACTATCAGCACCAAGTCTATAACCTAGCCTATCACATTATGCAGGACCCGGCCGCAGCCGATGACGCCACTCAAGAAGCGTTCATCTCCGCATACCATGCTCTGGCTAAATTTAGAGGCGGCTCGTTTCGCGCGTGGCTGCTGCGCATCGTCAGAAACGCTTGCTATGATGAGCTGCGACGCTACAAACGTCACCCCTCCATCTCCTGGGAGGATTTCGGCGAGCTGGATAAAGAGGCCAATCCACACTTGAGAGCGAAAGGGGAGTCGCCTGAAGAGTCCGTGCAACGAGACGAGCTCCGCGCGTTGTTGGAACGCACGCTGAAACGGTTACCAATTGAGCAGCAAACAACACTTTTCCTGGTAGACCGGCTCGGATTGGCTTACGATGAAGTCGGCGCAACAATGGAAGTGCCTCTGGGTACCGTGAAATCACGTCTTTATCGTGCACGCGGCAAGATGAGGGAATACTTAATGGAAACGCAGGAACTTTTACCGCCTCGTTATCGTCAAAAAGGTAGCCAGTAGAGTGCAAGGAGGGCTTATGGAAAACAAAATTTGGAACGCCGCCGAGCTCTACGCCTACCTGGACGGGGAATTACTCCCAGCGCAAGAG
Source organism: Anaerolineae bacterium (assembly GCA_021107605.1). GTDB lineage: Bacteria > Chloroflexota > Anaerolineae > B4-G1 > SLSP01 > G713. Next base: position 5,643 of record JAIOSN010000291.1, read on the forward strand.
GAGGCGTTGAAAGCAGAGCTGGAAATCAATCAGAGCTTACAAGCGCAATTGGCGCAACAACGACAAACCGTGGAGTTGCTCCAGATTCTGCCTTTGCAAGAAACACCACGCAACTATCTACTCACACCATCCCTGGTGCGAGTGGCAGAGCCGCGTCCTAAACTGCGTCGCCGGCGCTTCACGCTGTGGGGCTTACGTCTGGCGACCACCTTCAGCGCGCTGGTCTTCGTCGTGGCGCTAGGCTTGCAATTCGCGCCGTTGGACGCCATCCCTCAACCGCTGGCGCAGGCCCCCGCGATGATAGAAAAAGGGGTCGCGGGAGATATGGAAGAGGTCGTAACAGTGGAAAAAGTGGTAGAGATAGAAAAAGTGGTAGAGCAGGAAACCTACACAGAATCACGCGAGCTGCCGGCCGTAGAAGTAGCGGCAGAGGAAGAACCCGCCGTAATGGACTCTGCCCCGCCCCCTACGGCAACCGCATCCACCAAGAATGTCGGCGGCGGAGAGGATTTCGAGACCCTGCAAAACTTGGAGGCGGGAGAAGCTTATACGGCTGAGTGGGGACTTTGTTCCACCGAGGAAGGTGACGCAGAATGTGGCGGCACGAGCGAGGTGGTAGAAGAAACTCTGGCCGCTGCTCCCTCAGCTGCCGTCACAACAGAACCGACCAGCATCCCAACTCCAGACGAAGAGTACCCCGATCAAGTAACCGGCGCTACATGGTGGTTGGTGGGCGCACTGGGCTTGATGACACTGGTCTTTGCTGCCGTAACTTGGCGGGTTGCGCGGCGAAGTTGAGTCCCCTGAAAAAATAAAGATTTCACCACGGAGGCACGGAGAGCGCAGAGATTTGAAACTTAAGGCTACTGCGAAAGCCAAACATTTCACCGCTAAGGCACGAAGGCGCAAAGAAGAGAATTATTTTTTGACAGCTATGGTTCAATATTTTTACCCTAAACTATTTTTTTCTTAGCGTCTTGGCGTCTTAGCGGCAAGCTAGCTTTTCTCAGAGAAGCCAAGATTAGCTCTGCTGAAAAAACCAAGAATTTCACCACGAAGACACGAAACTTCTAAATTAATTTGTTTTTCTCAGTGCTCTCTGTGTCTCTGTGATGGATATCATTAATCTCTTGCGAAAATCTACAACCTTTTTTCAATAAAATTAAAAATCGGAGGTTGAGAGTTGACTAGCACCACAGATGGAGTTATCGATCCAAGCACTGTTTCTCAGCAATTGGAACTTAATTTTTGCCCGCGTTGTGGGCACGCATTACAAGATGCCTTTGTCTTCGCTCGCCAGCGGCGGGTCTGCCCGGCTTGTGGATTGGTTGTCTTCCATGACCACAAGGTCGCGGCCGCCGTGGTAGTAGCTAACGCAGCCGGCGAGATGCTACTGATCAAGCGGGCCGGCAATCCACGCCGGGGGTATTGGGGGTTGCCAGCCGGGTTTGTGGATTTCGACGAATCCCCTGCCGAGGCCGCCGTGCGCGAGTGCCGTGAGGAAACCGGCTTGGAATTGGGAACTGTCAAGCTGCTCACGGTAGTTCACGGCCGTGAACATCAACGGGGGGCCAATATCATCATCGTCTATGAGGG
>JAIOSN010000012.1 GCA_021107605.1 Anaerolineae bacterium
CGACGTTCGCGTGGGGAGCCACGCCAGAGATGTTGGCGGTATAGACGCCGCTCGGGGTGGTGATGGTGGCGTCATAGACAAAGTTTCCGCCCGCCGTGCTGGCCGTATGGGAGCCGTGGCCGTTAGCGTCTCTGGGGTCGCCGCCGTTGACGGTGGCATAGCCCCAGGCGCCGATCAGTTTGTCGTTGCAGGGGAAGGTGGGGTCGTAAGAAGGATCGGTAGAATCACAGACACCGACGTAGGTGCCCGCGCCCCAGGGGTTGGTATGGTCATAGCTGTCGTCGCCGATGTCCAGGAAAGAGGGGTTCCAGGGGTCAATCCCGGTGTCAATCACGCCGATGGTAATCCCTTCGCCATAGGTGCCGGGCAGCCCGCCTGTCTCGGAGCCATCCCAGAGGCCGGGCGCGCCCATCCAGGCCGGGCCGGCATCGGTGTCGAGAGTGTACTCGTGCTCACGCTCGATGTACTTGACGCTGGGCAGCTTGGCTACGATGGCCGCTTCCGCAGCCGTCATCTCGGCGGCAAAGCCATTGAGAGCGGCTTTGTACGTGTACAGCACATCAATGGACCGGCCAAGCGTCATGTTTACTTCCGCGATGGCCTGTGCTTGTTCTTGGGCCAAATAATCCATATACGCCACGCTCGCGGGGGCCTCGGGGTCTAGTTTTGACTCGCCTCGAACTGCGGGGTTGGTCGCGGATAGACCGTTGATGCCACCACGGTAGCTGGCTACTGAAGCATCTTTCAGTTGGACAATATAGACAGCTACTTCATCCATGTTGATGAGAGTAGCTGCTACGGCTTCGAACTGGTACTTACCTTTGCCAGTAGGAGCTTTGTCAGTTTCCTCTGGAGAAGCGGTACCTACGGTTTCGAGCTCAAACTGATCTTTGCTCTTGACGGTAGGATTATCGCCGGCTTCTATGGGAGGAGCGGCTTGAACTGCTAGCGGCATGATGCCGGCCAACAGGGTGAGTAATACTACGATGTTAAACCATCTAGCTTTCATGAGTATTGTCTCCTAAGTTTAGTTAGAAATGACGAAGTATAATGGTCTTTCTTCCAAAATCTTGTGAAGTCTGTAGCTTACCCGATAGACAGCACCTCCTTAATAAAGTAGGGGATGAAAAATTGCTTCTCTGACCAGCTGGGAATTGAAGTGGGTTTCTATGTAATGAGACTACTTTCCTACCATATAGAATGATGACATATTCTAATACAAAGATCCGAGAGGTCAAGGAGAGGGACAAGTCGAAAGGCGAAAGGCGAAAGGCGAAAGGCGAAAGGCGAAAGTTGAAAGTTGAGGCCCGGTGGTTAGAATCATGTTCTAGCCGTGTTGTCATTCTGAGCAGTCTGTCTTGAGCGCAGTCGCAGGAACCAGCCGGAGTAACGCGACTGACGGGAGGTGAGGAATCTACCGACGTGTAAGACTCGTAACTTAAGCTCAGCTGTGGCAGGTCTCTTGCAAGAACTGCCCTCGCTATGGACCGAGCCGCCTGAGCAAGAAAGCGAGGAGCATATAGTCGCGGAAGATTCTCCCTTCTGCTTGTGCTGCTGATTCCAGAGATGGGAGATTCCTCAGACTTCACTCTTCACTGCACTGCGTTCTGCTCGGAATGACACTGGTTGTTGTGGCCGGTCTCTTGCGCCAGAGTATGAAGTGCCCGGACTACGCAGCGACGCCGGCTCAAGTCGGCTAGCCCCGTTTACGGGGCGTCGTTCCGTAGCCCGTGGTCTTTAGCCACGGGCGTTGGTTGAAGGTTAGCCGCGACTTTAGTCGTCAGGTAAATTTGTCTCCGCGCGCTGCACTGGAGTAGAAAGCCGCCGGGAGAAATTCCCGGCGGCTTCTGTGTTTATGATTATTCTACCTGCGCAGTGCTGCGCGTTTGTTTATTAAGAACCCCGCATAACCAGGGGGAGGTAGATGTAACGCAAGTGTCCAAATATCGTTGATCGTGAGGGGACGGTGTGATCGTCAATGGACAATGTTTCATCTATCTGGTCTACAGTCCACGCCCCGGATTGTACAGTGAAGGTCTTGGTGAGCACGGCCCAGGTATTCATGCTGGAGCCGCTCCAAGTTAGGGAACCAGTACCTGTCACCACGCTACCGGTACTAGCCTGGTAATCTTTCAGCGCGAATGACGACGTGTTCCAGGTCTCGGTGAGCGCGTGGCTGATTGCGATGGTATTAGTGATCCAGACTGAATCAACGATCTGTATCTGATCACCATTTGCTAACAGATGGCCTTGAGTATATGCCGCACCGTTGACAGTGACAACCTTATTCCAAGTGTAGGGAATCACGGCTAGTTCGGCGCTGGTGCTGGCTTCCTTACTGCCGGGATCGTCGGTGTTATGTTGTACTATGTTGGTTAAGGTAGCCAAATTGGAGGTGGCATCTACTGTGGCTTGGTAGGTGATGGTGGCTTTGGGGAGTGTGTAGTCGAAGCAAACCATTAGCCCATCGGTGATTACAGTTGTAGGAGTCGAGATACCTGCGGTGTATACGAATTCGTTGCCTAGAATGCCATCTTGGTTCTCGACCCCGACAGTAACGGGATGCGGCTGACCTATGATGTTATCGTAGGCATAGACGAACTCATAAAACCCGGGGGTATTGTTGATGGTGCTATTGATAACCACCTCGAAGTCGTATCTATCTGTGCCACCGCCAACGGGTTCCATATCATCATATTCGATGATGGAAATTTCAGGGCCAGCGCTAGCTAGCGAGACGCCACGTAGGCCGCCCGCTGTGCCGTCGTAGATAATCTTCATGTTGCTCCAGAGGATGGCCATCAAGTCGTTGGGAGCGGTGGGGTCGGGAAGGGCGGTATTGACTTCTGGGTTTGCACCCATAGTGGTATCGAAATATGCGAGACCATCGTCGTTGAAGTTGATGCCTTTCTTATCAACATCATAAAACTGCATGGGGTTCTGCCCGCTAAACGCGGACCAGGCGCCCTCACCGCTGATATTATCCTTCGGGCTAATTCCAAAGGCTTCCAAGTTGACGTAGCCACCGAAGCCCGTGTCACAGTAGGGATCGTTATTGCTGGTGGTCATACGGTAGAAGCCTTTGTCAATCAGAGTGCCGTCCCAGGTGAGTACATCTCCTACTACGCTAACTGTGCCGCTATCTGCTGAAGCAGAGCCGGGCACGTAGGTCAAGCCTGCGGGGATGGTGTCGGTGATGGAGTAGGTGACTTCGTGACCGGTGATGTTTGGCTGGATGTCGATGGTGTAGGTGACGGTGTCGCCAGGTTTGGCAATTGCCGGGCTGACTGACTTAATCACGTCATCTGCGTAACGGGTGAGATTTACCGGGACGGTGCCTATGTTGCCGTGGCTAGCGCCATCAGTCCCGATGGAGAAAGCTCCGTACCAGAGATCGCCGGCTTGTATGGTGGGGGTATCCCAGTAGAGACGGAGGGCGAAGTCGGTCTTTTCGGGTACTGTGGTCGGCCCGGTGACGGTCATGTTACCACTGTCTGCGGCCACCACTGCTGTGGCTAAGGTAACGTCATCTGGCTGTGAGCCAGAACCGTCCCAGTTCTGTACCAGGATCCACCAGGTGCCGGTTACCAGATCAGAACCGGTTATGTCACAGTACTCGGCCCAGGAACCGGTCGCGCTCTTACAAACCTGCTCGCTCTTCTCCGGCCCATCGCCGTCGAGATCGCGACCGACGAACATATCCAAGTCGGGCGCTTCAGAGGCAGTCAGTTCAGCTACCAGGCGTTGAGCATCCGCGCCCACCGTCGTAGTGATGTAGAAGACGCCGTCGGTCAGATTGTCGTAAGGTGAATCGTGAGCAGTATCCTCGGAGAGTGATTTGTGGGTGAGGGTGGCTAGGGTGAAACCGAACGTGTCGATGGTCAGGTCGGTGATCTCGAGGGCCTGCAGGTCTTCAATCAATTGTGAGCCGGCGTTGCGGCGCGTGTTGATCTCTACCAGGGCCGGCAGCACACCGGTGGAGGGTTTGACGGCCAGTGGGAAGTGGGCTTGTGCTGGCACGGTGAAAGCTGTGGTTGGTTCAAGAGTCACTTGCCCGAAGACCCATATATCATTCGGCAGCGCACTGACGTCTGTCTCAACGGTGATTACCTGCGTGCTGTTCGGTGCTAGCTCAAAGCTGTTCGGCGTGACCGTCGTGGTCATGCCCGTAGCGCCGGTGACTGCGGCCGTCCAGGTGACGGTGTAGGATTTGGTGTTGGAGAGGGTGCGCGTCCAACTGCACTGCTGCAAACAGAGGCCATTGCCGAAGCTGGCTAGGTTCAAGGTCTGGGGATCGCCGCCCGTAGCGGGATCAGCGGCCGTGAAGTTGGCGGTGGTTTCATCCAATACCAGGCCGGCCGTACCGGCCTTGCTCAGATCCACGCGCCCTGCGCCCCGGTCAAAGGGGTCGGCGGCGGTGGCTTCGTCTTCCTTGAGTATATCGGTCCACGCAGTCATCATCAGCGCGGATTGCACTTCTGCCGGTGTCCAGGTGGGGTGCAAGGCCAGGATCAGCGCGCCGGCGCCCGCTGCGTGCGGGCTGGCCATGGAGGTACCGCCCATGAGTTGGTACTCAATTCCACTTACGGTAGCCGCGAAGATATCCACGCCAGGGGCTACCACATCCGGTTTGATGATGCCGGCCGCTGCTGCGGTGTTGTTGGGGCCGCGCGAACTGAAGCCGGCCATGATGTCGGCATAGTCGTCATTTACAGCCAGGGTGGTACCAGCGATGGTGGCCTGTTGCACGACGGTGCTCGTGAGCCACGTCTTCAACGTTACTCCAGCCGAGTAAGAAATATGCACGGCCGGTAATGCGTGAGCGTCGGCATTGAGCGAGAGGGCATTAGCCTGATCGTTAGCCAGCACATAGCCGCCCGCCCCACCGGCCAGGACGTTGTCACCTTTTTCTACACGGCCGGCCACGCCACGGTCACAGACTACGATCTCGCCACTGAACGTACCAGGAGCGAAGGGCTTCAGGCACTTAGCATCATTGGCAGAGCCGGTGCTGGTGTACCAACCGGCGTAGACGATCTCGGCTGGGCCGTAGCCAGAGGTGATACTCTTGCCCTCGATGTCTGCTGGAGCTGCGGTGCCCCCTGTCATGTCAATCAGGGCGTTGCGGAACTTGCGGTTGTGCGTGCTGGCGCCTACCGTGAGCATCCAGGGCGAGTTACCCGGGGAGCCCATGGTTTCCGCGCCAGGGCCGGTATTGCCAGCGGAGGTGGCTACGAAGATGCCCGCGTCACGGACGTTGAGCCAGCCTAGCGCGCCGGAATCGGTCCAAGGGTTGGCCCCGCCACCGCCGATGGAGTAGTTGATCACATCAACGCCGTCGAGAATGGCCTGCTCCTTGGCCGCCGTCGTAGCGGAGTTAGGACAACCATCTTCGTTACAGACATCGTACATAATGATGTTGGCGTGAGGCGCGACGCCGGAGATCTTCACGGCTGTGATGGTGATGGTCGCGGCCTTAATGGTGGGGGAGTAGACAACGTTGCCGGCTGTGGTGCTGGCAGTGTGACTGCCGTGATCGCCATCAATGCCGTCCTCGGGGATATAGTCCCAAACACCGATCAGTTTGCTGGTACAGGTGTACGTCGTCGGTTCTGTGTCGCAGAGGCCGATGTAGTTATCGGCACCTAAAGGATTGATGACGGTGTAGCCATCATCTCCGGTAGAGGCAAATGAGGGGTGATCCATGTTGATCCCCGTATCGAGGACGCCGACGAGAATGCCTTCGCCCTGAGTGCCGGGGAGTCCGCCGGTGTCCGTGCCATCCCAGATACCAGGTGCGCCGATCCATTCCGGGCCGATGTCGGTGGTAGGGTAGAGCATGTAATCCCGTTCCACGTTCACAACCCCTGGGAGCTTAGCGATATCTGCCGCTTCCTGGGGGGTCAGCCAGACAGCCATACCATTCAGCACATACTGGTATTGGTATTTGACTTCCACCGGGCGCGTTACGCTCTCTTCCAGCGCGTTGATGAATTGGGCCTGCTGATCCTGGAGGTAGTTGACGTAAGCGATGCTGGCGGCGCTCTGAGTATCAAGTTTGACTTCACCCTTGACACGGGGATTGGTCGCCGCTAACCCGGCAATCTCGCCGCGATAGCTGGCTGCGGGAGCAGCTTCCAGCTGGATAATGTAGATAGCTGCTTCATCCATTTTGATGGGGGTGGCTTCTACGGCTTCGAACTGATATTTGCTCTTGCCGGTAGGGATACCGCCATCTTCCGTGGAGGGAGCGGCTAGGACTGCCAGCGGCATGATGCCGGCCAGCAGGGTGAGTAATACAACAATGTTAAACCATCTAGCTTTCATGAGTATTGTCTCCTTAAAGTTTAGATAGAAGTGATGAGGTACAATGGTCTTTTCCCCAAAATCTTGTGAAGTTTTTAGTTTATCTGCTAGGCAGCACCTCCTGTGGTGTGGGGTGAGAACTGCTTCCCAGGTTAGCTGGGAATTGTAGTGGTATTCTATGTGATGGGATTATCTCCCTACCATATAGAATAATAGCACATTCTAATATAAAGATTTGAGAGGTCAAGGAGAAGGACAAGTTAAAAGTTGAAGGTTGGAAGTTGTGCCCCGACGGTTGAAGCCACCGGCCAGCTCTGGCTCGGAATGACAAAGGTTTACAGAGCAGACCAATGCACCCTATCTAGGGTGCGTTGGTTGCTTGTGAGGTAAGGGGTCAGTCAATGTCATTAAGTTAAGCCACTGACCAGACCTCAGAGGTCTTATGCGACCCTAGCCCGAAAGGAATTTACCGCAAATACGACGTTGTTTGCAGCTAGGCAGTGCTATTAGAGACCGCGGAGGTCTTATCTTAATGGCATTGAAGGATCAGTGATTGTTCAGGATGAGAGGGAGGAATCTTTTATATTCTCCCTTGATCAGGGTGAGTGCCGTGGCGAGTGTGTCGGACCGGCCGTCTGGATTGGTTGCCGTGAGGTCATAAATTCCTACCGGCAGGCCCGCCGGCACGGTAGCCGTCAAGGCATTGGTGCTCTGGAAGCCAACATCGGTTAAGATGGTGCTGCCAAGTGTCACTGTTAAACCGGTTTGGAAGATGCTTCCGCGTATGGTTATGCAATGCTACGCCTCCGAGGAGCGCGAAGCCTACCCGGAGGGGACGGAGGGCGACTAGCTCTTGTCAAATCTAAACGCGCTGGTATAATTTTTGCGTGGGATAAATGCGGGCGTAGTTCAGTGGTAGAACGTCAGCTTCCCAAGCTGAATGTCAGGGGTTCGAGTCCCCTCGCCCGCTTCAGAGATCAATATCAAGAAGGCCGGTTCGCAATTGCGAACCGGCCTTTGCTCTAGGGTGCGACTTGGTCAGCGGATCGCTTTTTCGGTGTCCTTGTCAAAGAGATGTACACGGCTCATATCAAAGGCAGCTATCTTGGTCATACCCACATGTACCTGTGTGCGCGGGTCAAGGCGGCCTAAGAACTGGTTGTGCTCGGTGGAGAAGTAGGCGATGACCTCATTCCCCATCAGCTCGGTGACGTCCACTTTGGTTTCTACCAGGGCCGGGGTAACTCCGGGAGGCGTGAAGTCGGGGTCATGGATATGTTCAGGGCGTACGCCCATGACGACTTGACGGCCTACGTAAGGTTTGTAGGTGCTGGTACGGTTAGCGGGAATTACAACGCGGAAGTCTTTACAATCGGCGTACATTTTGCCGTTCTCTTCAATCAACGCGGCGTCGAAGAAGTTCATGGAGGGGCTGCCGATGAAGCCAGCGACGAAGATGTTGACCGGTTTGTTATAGAGGATCTGCGGGCTGGAGATCTGTTGCAAGAGTCCGTCTTTGAGGACTGCAATGCGAGTGCCCATGGTCATAGCCTCAACCTGGTCGTGGGTCACGTAGATGAAGGTGGTGCCCAACCGTTGGTGGAGTTTGGAAATCTCAGCGCGGGATTGTACGCGCAATTTGGCATCCAGGTTGGAGAGTGGCTCGTCCATGAGGAAGACGTTGGGTTCACGGACGATCGCGCGTCCGACTGCCACCCGCTGGCGTTGACCACCGGAGAGATTCTTGGGTTTGCGATCCAAGAGCATCTCAATGCCCAGGATGCTGGCGGCTTCTTGCACGCGCTTATCAATTTCGATCTTGGGGGTTTTGCGCAATTTGAGGCCGAAGGCCATGTTATCATAAACTGACATGTGTGGATAGAGGGCGTAGGATTGGAAGACCATGGCGATATCGCGGTCTTTGGGCGGAATATCGTTTACCAGACGGTCTCCAATGTAAATCTCGCCCTCGGTGATCTCATCCAGGCCGGCTAACATTCGCAGGCTGGTGCTCTTGCCACAGCCGGAGGGGCCGACGAAGACAAGAAATTCCTTATCTTCAATTTCGATGGTTAAATCCTGAACTGCTACCACATCGCCAAATCTCTTAGTAACACCTTTATAAGTTACACTTGCCATGTAGAATCCTCCTCAAATTAGTCGTTAGTCAATTAGTCGTTAGTCAATTAGTCGGCAAGTATCATCTCAATAATCCGGGGGAGCGGGGGCCGGCGGGTGCTTCTTTGCCACTAATTACACGAATTTCACTAATTTTTTATCTTTTTCGTGTTAATTCGTGGCTGATTTTTGACGTGCCCCCTGATTTGCCCCTACTTTTTGAGAAGATACGTCGGCAGTCTATGTTAAGACTATCCGCACACCAGCTTCACTCAGATCCCAGAGTGGAGCATTGCTAGCTTCTCGCCCGGTGATCAGCAGATCTACTTGCTCTGCCGGTGCGCTGTGGAGTGCGCTGACTTGTCCCACGCGGTCCGGGGGAAGTAATACTATGGTCTTGGCGCTCTGCCTCAACAGCGTGCGGGCCAGGTTGGCGTAGCGGAGATGGTCGTGGGTCAGCCCGCTCTCTGCGCTTAATCCGGCTGCTTCTATGATCACCCAATCCACCAGCAAGTTGAATTGTTGTTCCAGTTGACCGTAGATCCCGTAATCCTTCCCTACTTCCCCGCCAACCAGATAGAGGGTATGCTGCTGGGTTCTGGCTGCACGCCAAGCCACATCCAAAGCGTTGGTGATGATGGTCAGCTGCTTCTCGTTGCCCAGGGAGGGGATGATCTCGGCGGTGAAATTCCCCGGTCCCAAAAAGACTACGCTTCCGGCTGGAATAAGGCGTGCGGCGGCGGCGGCAATGCGCTGGGCCAATCCACTAGGTGGTGGGGAAGCGCCAGCGCTATCTCTAAGGATCGCTCCACCATGCACGCGCCGCAAATACCCTGCGCTCTCCAGCCGGTGCAAATCTCGGCGGATGGTGACGGGATCGACTTGCAGTTCGGCCGCCAAGTAAGAAACTTGCACGCTGCCGGTTGCGGCGAGTTTTTGTAGAATTAAGGTGCGTCGTTCGGCGCTTAACATAAGATCCTTAAACTGTGAGCTATCATAGTGGGATTGATCTGATCTGTCAACATATTTGTTCTCAACCGTGCAATAGCGTGCAATACTGTGCAGAACAGTATATCATATCAGGGCGATTCGGGCAGCGGGGTGAGAGGCAGACCATAATAGGCCTCCACAATCTGGCGGAAGAGCGGGGCGGCGATTGCGGAGCCTTCGCCGCTATTTTCCACCAGGACTACCAGCGCGATTTCCGGCGCGTCGGCGGGGAAGTAGCCCGCAAACCAGGCATGGGGGAGGGCGGTTTCGCCGGGGGCTTGCGCGGTCCCGGTTTTGCCGGCTACGGGGATCTCCAGTCCCTGGAAGCGATGGCTGGCTGTGCCGGATGGTGTCCGGGTCACATCCCAGAGAGCTTCTTTGATCACCTCTAGATGGGCAGCGGAAAGGGGTAGTTGCCCGACGGCTTGCGGCGTAGTGATTTGCTCCGGGTGCGTGTTGTTCGCGCCGATTTTGGCAACCAGGTAGGGGCGGTAGAGAGTGCCTCCGTTGGCTACCGCGGCTAACATTTGAGAGACCTGTAACGGCGTCACCAGGAGAAAACCCTGTCCGATAGCCAGGTTGACAGCATCGCCGGTCGCCCAACCCTCAAAGTAGGTAGCTTGTTTCCACTCTGGGGAGGGCATTAACCCCTCGGCCTCCGATAGCTCTGGCAGTCCGGTGGCTTTACCAAATCCGAAGGCGCTGCCATAAGTGGGGAGAATTTCTGGATCTGCGTAATCTAACCTCTTTCCCAATTCGTAGAAGACTATATCACAGGAGGCGATGAGGCCCTGTTTCAAATTTATATTGCCGTGCCCTGATGTCAGCCAGCAACCTTTACGATTAGCGATACCCAGTCCATCCCAATGACCGGGGCAGTAGAAGGGGGTGGTGGGTACCGCATTGCCGCTCTCCAGGCTGGCGGCCATGGTCACGATCTTGAAGACGGAGCCTAACGGGTAGGTGCCTTGAGTGGCGCGATTGAGCAACGGACGCTCTGGATCGGTGAGAATTGCTTGCCGTTGCCAGGCATCGGTGGGCCGGATGAAGATGTTGTTATCGAAGCCGGGGCCGCTGACTAGGGCGCGTAGGGCGCCGCTCTGCACATCCAGGGCGACTATGGCGCCACGCTGGTTGCCCACAAGCTGCTCGATCTGTTGTTGCCATTCGCGGTCTAGCGTTGTATGGAGAGCGCGACCCTGTTCGGGGCGCCGTTCGGCGATGCCTTGCAGGTAGCTCCCCTCCGGTCCGACCAGATAGAGACGTCCTCCGTTTTCCCCCGCCAGGATATTCTCCCCCCAGGCTTCCAGGCCGGCGATGCCGACTTTGGCGTCGCGGCGATAGCCGTGCTGGCGATATGCGCTGACTGCGTCGGCCGGGATCGGCGAGACCCAGCCGGTGACGTGGGAACCCACCCCATCTAGGGGGTAGAGCCGGCCGGGGCTTTCACGGCGTTCAATACCGGGGAGGCTGAGCGCCTCATCGTAGGCCAAACTCACTTCCCCGCTGATATCGCTGATGGGGATGAACCAGTGTGCAGGCTGTCCAGCATACTCGGCCCGGATCTCCTCGCCAGTCATTCCCAGTATGGGGGCGAGCGCGCTCAACAGCGTGATCTCATCCTGAATTTCTCCCGGAATCACGCCGACGGTGACAATGCTGCTAGGGATCGCCAGTCCGGTCCCGTCGCGAGCGTAGATATTGGCTCTGGGTGGAACCTGGTATTCCAGCACGAAGTGATTCCCCTCCACTAGATCGGGCCAGATGGTGCTCCGTTGCCAGTTGATCCACCATTGACCTTCTTCGCGCACCAAGTTCAGTTGGTTGGAGCTCTGGAGCTTGCCGAAGAGGGCGGTTTCCCAGGTAGTCTCAAACGTTATCCGGGCTTGGTTATCGTCTATGGTCAGTTGTTGGGGCTGGGTGGTCACGGTGAGCGCGGTGGTGTTTTCTAGCGCAGTGTGATAGGCTTGCTCGAAATCCGCCGGAGATAATCCAGCTTGCAGCGAGGGCGTGAGCAACGAGTGCATCGTTGTGTAGTCGTCTCTCTCCCACGCAGCGAGAAAGGCATCGCTCACGGACTTGGGAGCTGCGAAATCTGTGGTTGGAGCGGCAGTGGGCAGCGGTGCGGTGGCCGTAGGTGCAGGCGGGGTGGGAGAGCCGCATCCCACCAGTAACGCGCCGAGCAGGAAAATTAACCAGAAACGTGATCTCATAGGAGTATTCCTTTATCAGGGGCGGGGCAACGGTATCCAAACTGTTGGTAACAGAGGGCGGGGAGCTGCGGAGAAATCTCTATTCCCATGGAGTGCAGGAGAGCGGCGACCGCGCAGAGAGGTAATCCCACGACGTTGGCGTAACAGCGCGCGAGCTCTTGCACGGGGTGAAATCCCGCGTGTTGGATCGCGTAGCTCCCCGCCTTGTCAAAGGGATCGCCGCTGGCAATATAAGCCTCGATTTCAGCGTCGTTGTAAGCGCGCAGCTGGACGGTTGTTGTGACGCGCCGCGTACAGGTCTGTCCGGTCGCCGGTGCGTAGAGAGCCACGCCGGTATGGACGCGATGGGGAGCCGCGCGTAACTCTCGCAACATGGCCCGCGCTGCATCCACATCCGCCGGTTTGCCCAGTACGCGGTTATCTAGCTCCACCACAGTATCAGCGGCCAAGATCAGAGCCCCAGCAGTGGGCAATGCCCCGGCTGCGGGAACGCTCACCGCGTGGGCTTTTTGGCGGGCCAACCGGGCTACCAGGGCAGCCGGTTTCTCGTGGGGGTAAGGGGTCTCATCCAGGCGGGCGCCGGTGACTTGAAAAGGAATTCCAAGCCACGTCAGCAGCACCCGGCGTCGTGGGGATTGCGAGGCTAGGTAAATTTGAGGGTATTGATTTCTCTCTCTATTCATGGTCTGGTTAGCATGTTGGTGCTGGGAAAGCAGGGTACGTTTCATTAGGCGATTGAATTTCTGGTTGCGTGTTCCGTTTTGAGCGGCTTTACGCAACACGCAACATGGATACATCTCTCAACTTATCTGAAACGTACCCGAATCATTATCTAGAGAGATTATATACCTAATTCCGCTTTCTTGAAACGAGCGACAAATTTTGTACATAACCCACTATGCTGTTGGTGAACAGTACCAAATTCCTATTGTAGGTTTTTGGTAGCTCTTATATACTACAAACAGTTAATCAACTATATTTTTTAAGGAGGAAACAAAATGTTATATCTACCTCGTGAGGAAGGTCAGGGTTTGGTTGAGTACGCCCTAATTTTGGTATTGATTGCTGTTGTCGTCATCATCATTCTGACCCTGTTGGGTGGCCGCGTAAGCAGCATCTTCTCCACCATCAGTGACGCCATGGCCTAGATTTAGTTGTTTGGTAAAAGCCCCGCAATTTTGCGGGGCTTTTGCTTTTTTATACAAGGTAGCCTGACTTGAAAAGGAGGCGACTTATCTTTGAACAGAGCAGGCAGGATTAAGGAGGTCCTGGGGGCACTCAAAATCTGGGGGGCTGCTCCGGCTGTTTACATTATCTTTCGGAGCTGCAGTCTCCTGATTGCTGCCAGGTTTCATATCTGGAGAGTATGGGATGGGTGGCAACTCCTCCGAATCTTTAAGCTTCTGGTTCCAGCGACTCTTCTTACTTCCCTGGTCAGCGTGGGGTGTGAGTTCCTATCGACTAATCGCTATGCGCGGCTATCGCCCGGATGATGGCACGGCGCAGTTTCCCCCGCTTTTCCCCTGGCTAACGGCGTCTCTGGCAGGAGCTACAGGGATGCCGTTACTGAGTTTAATGTTAATTAGCTCCCTGGCGGCCTTACTTTTTCTCCTCGCTTTTGAGCGTCTGACGTAATTGGATTATTCCGCAGCTGGTGCGTTAGCGGTGCTTACTCGTCAACAAGGAGTCTTCCTCTGGCTCCCGTGGAGAGTTTTCATTCCTTTTATCTATTCGGCTATCATTTCCTCCAGTGCCTCCCCGGTTGTGCCGGTGCAGACTTTTATCTGGCCCTGGCATGGACTATGGCTGGCTATCTCCCAATTTATGGTGGCGCCCGATTTGGATTTGGCTATTAATTTAATTCTGGCCGGTTGTTTTATGAGGTTATTGGTTGTGCATTGGCGTGAAATGCGTATCAGCTATAAAATTTATACGGTGAGTATTATTGTGATTAGCTTATCGTACTATACAAATTCTGTGCATCCTTATATGGAACTGCCGCGCCATCTACTGTTGGCTTTTCTGCTGTTTTGTGGGTTAGGTGAAAGTGTGCCTCGTGGCATGCCTGAAGTTGCTGGCTGAGACGCTCCGCGCCGGGTGTCGCTCTCCAGAGACGTGCTAGTCCCGGTCCACGCAGGTGGATAGCCAGCGTGAGCCTCTGGCACCCTCCTGCAGCAGGTGTATTGAGGGTCCCCGGTTAGCTGGGTTATTAGTGTTGGCTGAAGTGGCGGAAACTTCGTGACACTAACTCGTTTGCAAATTGCTCTGGAGAGTGAATATGGATTTTTCAGTGGTTATACCGGTGTTAAATGAGCGCGAGAATGTAGCAAAGCTCTTGGTTGCTCTGATTGATGTTTTTGAATCGCTTTCCGGTGAGTATGAAATTATTTTTATTGATGATGGTAGTATTGATGGCACTTTTGAGGTCTTGACTGAGTTGTATGAGCGGTGTAGTCAGCTCAAAGTCCTACAGTTTCGACGGAACTTTGGAAAATCAGCGGCATTGGCAGCTGGTTTCGCTGCGGCGCAAGGCGAGATTGTTTTTACTATGGATGGTGACTTGCAAGACGACCCGGCGGAAATCCCGGGTTTTCTGGAGAAGCTGGATCAAGGGTATGATCTGGTCTCCGGTTGGAAGTATCCCCGCCAAGATCCCTTGACCAAGACGTTACCCTCCAAGTTCTTCAATTTTGTGGTGCGCTTAACGACAGGCGTCAGACTGCACGATTTCAACTGCGGTTTCAAGGCCTACCGGCGCGAGGTGATGCAAGATATTCACCTGTATGGCGCGCTGCACCGCTACGTCCCCATTCTCGCGCATCAGAAAGGATACCGGGTCGCCGAAATGCAGGTGGCGCATCGGCCCCGGGTCTTTGGGAAATCCAAGTTTGGAGCTGCGCGATTCATGAGAGGGGCGCTCGATTTGCTGACGGTGCTTTTCCTGGGGGAGTACAGATGGCGTCCGCTGCACCTCTTTGGGTGGCCGGGGATAGGTTGTTTTGGGTTTGGCTTGCTGATTAATTGCTATTTGACCATCTTATGGGTTGCCGGCCAAGGACCAATTGGAAATCGTCCTTTATTAATACTAGGTGTCTTGCTTATGATGGTCGGTGTGCAATTCTTCTCAATCGGGCTGCTGGCCGAGATGTTCGCGTTGGCAACTTCGAAGGATACTGTTCCTTACTCGATAAGGAGGCGGTTGGAATGAGTAAGCCCTACGGCAATTTGCAGAAATATCAAAGCTCGAATCCTTTGCAGCGGTTCCTGATCGCTAGATTCCTGCGCAAGGTAGGGTCATTGGTTGCGGCCTTGCCTGTTGCGGAGGTGTTAGATGTCGGTTGCGCCGAGAGCTTCGTCAGCCGGTACTTGGCCGGCGTGGCGGGATTGCGGCTTAGCTTTGCCGGGGTGGATATTGACGCGGCGGCTCTGAAGCGCGGGCAGGCGGTATTTCCTCAGATGCTGCGAAGTTTTGGCAACATCACCGCTTTGCCTTTTGCTACCGAGCAATTTGATTTGGTGTTATGCACGGAGGTTTTGGAGCATTTACCGGAGCCGCTCCTGGGGTTGCGTGAGCTGCGGCGTGTGACACGTGGCTATTGCCTGTTGAGTGTGCCTCACGAACCGTGGTTCCGCGCGCTGAATTTCTTGCGGGGTAAGCACGTTCGGCAAGGGGGCAATGACCCGGAGCATTTGCAGAACTGGACAGGTCGCCGGTTTGCGGCGTTTGTGAGCCGAGAGTTTGAGGTTATTTCAGCGCAGAGATCGTTACCCTGGTACATCGTGCTGGGGAAGAAGCGGTAAGCCAATGGAATCAAATGATGCTCGGGCTGGTCCTTGTAGACAAATGGGGATGTTTTATTGGCAGAAGCATAGAAAACGGTTGAACGAATTATTGCGGTGAATTTTCGTCACGGTGAGGCTGGAGTGTATTCTAAGACGTTGTATTTTAAAGAATGGTTGCGGGAGCTCAAGAGCCACGAAATTTTGAGGAGGAGATCATGACATCAATTTCTAAGGTAGAAGGTAAAACTATATTCATTACGGGTGGCGCAGGTTTTATTGGGGCTACTCTTGTCCAAAGATTGGTTGAAAACAATCGAATCATCGTTTATGATAATCTTTCCCGTAATTCCTTGAGAGATAGACCCTGCCGAGATCATCCTAATCTCACCCTGGTTGAAGGGGATGTTCTGGATTTTGAGCACCTTAGTCAAGCCATGATAGGGGCTGACATTGTTGTCCATTGTGCAGCCGTTGCGGGGGTTGATGCAGTAATTAAAAGTCCCGTTACCACGATGCGCGTGAATATGATTGGCTCAGCTAATGTGTTGGAGGCAGCGGCTAACCTATCACATTGTGATCGAGTGGTTTGTTTTTCTACCAGCGAGGTGTTTGGGCAATATGCTTTCCGTTCCTCGGAAGGTGACAAGACTGTGATGGGGGTGGTTGGCGAAGCTAGGTGGACTTACGCGGTGAGCAAATTGGCTGAAGAACACCTGGCGATTGCCTATTATCAAGAGAAATGGTTACCTACTACAGTTGTACGTCCTTTTAACGTTTATGGACCGGGGCAGGTGGGCGGAGGCGCTCTAAGAACGTTTGTGATCCGGGCATTGCAGAATCAACCGCTAGAAATTCATGGCGATGGTACGCAGATCCGCGCCTGGTGCTATGTGGATGATATGATTGATGGTGTGCTTCTGGCAATGGTACACCCAAAAGCTGTAGGAGAATCATTTAACATCGGCAATCAGCGGGCGGTGATAACTATTTATGGCTTAGCTAACACAGTGATTCGTGTGCTTGATTCTGAGTCGCCCATCATTTTCACCCGCAAAGATTACGCCGATGTGGAACTCCGTATTCCATCGGTACGAAAGATACGCGATTTGTTGGGCTTTGAGGCCAAGATTGAACTGGAAGAAGGTGTTCGTCGCACCGCTGTATATTACAGGAGTCACTTGTCATGATTCGTTTGATTATTCCTTCGATTGAAGAGGATGACTTGCAGGCGGTCAGGGAGATTTTAGCTTCTGGTTATCTGGTACAAGGTCCGAGAGTGGCGGCTTTTGAGCGGGCGATTGCCGACTATGTCGGTGTACAACATGCGGTGGCAGTAAGTAATTGTACTGCGGCCTTGCACCTTTCTTTGCTGGCTTTGGATGTACGCCCCGGTGATTTGGTCGTGGTGGCGGCTTACTCTTGGATTGCTACGGCTAACGTGATTGAGCTCTGTGGCGCACAGCCGGTCTTTGTAGATGTTCAACCGGATACGTTTAATATGGATCCAATGCAATTGGCGCAGGTTATGGGGCGTCTGATGGAGAATTCCGCAACGGCGGTGCGGGTTAAAGCGATTTTGCCTGTGCATACTTTTGGTCAAATGGCTGATATGCCGGCAATTTTGGAAGTTGCCCGGCATTATCGAATCCCGGTGGTGGAGGATGCTGCCTGCGCATTGGGGGCGTCTTGGGATGGTCTCCCGGCAGGATCTTGGGGATCTATGGGCTGTTTTAGTTTTCATCCCCGTAAAGCCATTACGACGGGTGAGGGGGGGATGATTGTCACCAATGACGCTGGATTGGCTCGTACCTTGCGTATGCTGCGTAATCATGGCCTGGATCCAGAATCCACTACTGCCGACTTTGTTCGTCCGGGCTTCAATTATCGGCTAACTGAGTTTCAAGGCGCGCTAGGATTAACGCAGTTCGCAAAACTGGAACGGATTATCACTGCGCGACAGAAAGCGGCAGCTCACTATGACCAATTGTTGGCGGGCGCCTCGCTGTGTTCTCCGGTGGTGAGTCCTGGTGTGCGACATATTTATCAATCTTATGTAACTTTGTTGCCTGAAGAGGCTGTTTCGCGGCGTGCTGATTTGATACGTCATTGGCATGAACAAGACGTTGAGGCCGCCATTGGCACGATTCACATGCCGCTGACTGCCTATTATCAGAGTCGTTATGGGTATCGTGAGGGGGATTTCCCTGTGACTGATGTTGTGGCGGAGCGTTCTGTGACCTTGCCGTTGTATGAAAACATGTCGCCAACAGTTCAGGCGCGGGTAGTGGAAGTTGTCCTTGCGGATTTGATGGTGTGAGTTGCGGAGGAAACGGGTGATGAAGAGCCATGGTACTGGAGAGTTTTCCACCTCACAATTTGCTGTGTTAGGTGAAGGGGTGGTGTTTGAGACAGGGGTACTTGTTTTTCACCCCGAGAATATTGAAATTGGTGATAATGTTTATGTGGGACATTATGCGATTTTGAAAGCTTACTATAAAAATAAAATGATTATCGGGAACGGAACGTGGATTGGCCAGCAGTGTTTTTTTCATAGTGCCGGGGGGCTAGTGATTGGCGAGAACGTTGGCATTGGTCCAGGGGTTAAAATTGTCACCTCTTCACATCGTTTAGACCAGTTGGCCTGTCCAATTCTGCATAGTGAGATAAAATTTGCCCCGGTTGTGATTGAATCAGATGCTGATATTGGGGTGGGTGCTATCTTGTTACCTGGTGTGCATGTCGGCCGAGGATCTCAAGTCGCGGCAGGGGCGGTGGTTGTCTCTGATGTTCCAGATTATGCTATTGTAGGCGGTGTGCCGGCTAGAGTGATTCGAATGCGAGCATGGTATAAAGGAGTACACTATGCCGGTTGGATGTGAAGATAGATTGGATATTACGATCGTAGTGATGGCTTTTAATGAGGTTCAGACTTTAGAGAAGGTCGTTCTGAACTTGGTTTCAGTAGCCACTGCAGTAGGACTTTCTTATGAGATTGTAATTGTGGATGATGGCAGCACCGATGGTACTGGTGCAGTTGTGGAACGTTTGTGTGAATCAATACCTCAAGTAAAGGGAATTCATCACGGGACGAACCTGGGATTAGGGATGGTTTATCGTACTGGTTTTGAAGAAGCCAGAGGCGATTTTGTAACTTTTTTCCCCGCCGATGGTCAGTTTCCGGCTTCTATCCTTCAGCAATTTGTGCCCTTGATGACTGAAGTAGATATGGTGTTGGGGTATCTGGCTGAGCGAGACGATAGTTTTGTCGCCAAGTCTTTGTCTGGAATTGAAAGATTGCTGTATCGTGTGCTTTTAGGACCTTTCCCCAAGTTTCAAGGTGTGTTCTTGCTCCGGCGCTCGGTGTTGGCTGGCATTGAATTGAAATCGGTGGGCCGGGGATGGGCCGTGGTTATGGAACTCATTGTTCGTGTTTCGCGTGGTGGACATCAAATTGTGAGTGTCCCTACAGAGATGCGCCCTCGGGTAAGCGGAAAATCTAAGGTGAACAACTTGCCTACTATGTGGGCTAATTTGAAACAGCTAGTGGCCTTGCGGAGGTATTTGTGAGTGATTCATTATGGATTCAATCAGAAGACGGTGGTAGCGGCAAAAAATAAGTGATAATTTTTTCACACCCAGACCGAGATTGCGCCACCCAGCGGCGGATGGGTAGACCTCTGAGGTCTGAGATCGGGTCGGCCTGAGTAGTAACGAAAACACAATATATTGGGGTTTGCGAACGAGCGCCGGTATTTCATATTAGGTTGGCTCTGTTCATCACTTGCCATTTAACCACTCCCCTTGATTTTAGGGTGTACTTGAATCTTGATGATATCATGTTACTCATTGCAGTGAAGTAGTTCGGAGATAGAAATGCATAGAAAAGCACTGGGGCTGCATGAGGAACTTATTTGTTGAGGAGGATATATCCCTGTGGATTTGAGACGTTTTGACCATATATCACGACGCAAAATCCTCACTGCAGTAGTTTGGGTTGTGATTCTTGGGTTTCACATTTTCACACTGATGCGTTTCCCTCAGCCGTTTGTAGATGAGGCCTGGGTTGCCAATCGGGCTTGGTGGTTTCTAAAAACTGGTAGAGCTTTCGGTACGGTTGACACTGATTTCATGGTTGCTTATCTTGGTTACTGGACCTACTTTCCATTGCTTCCGGCGCTGGTCCAGGTGTTCAGTTTGTGGGTTGCTGGCGCACCAAGTCTGTTTGCAGTGCGGATAGTATCGTTATTTTTTGGACTAATTCTATTGGCGGCGGTCTACGCCATTGCCAATCGTGTGGGGGGGAGGCGGTATGCTCTTCTTAGTATAGCATTTGTCGCCTTTTCTTGGCCTTTTTGCATTTCTGCCCACTGGGCGCGATATGATATTATGGCGGCGGCAATTGGTTTTGTGGCAATAGCGCTCTATTTCAACAATCCGCACCGTAGCGTATGGATAAGTATGCTATCTGGATTTTGCATTGGCATTGCTTTTGAGTTTCATCCACACGCCGCTATCTATGCACCAGCGGTAGGAGTGTTGTACTTGTGGGAATCACGGTGGAAGGTATTTCGGCGCTGCGATTTCTGGAGTTTTATTGGAGGAGGGCTTCTGGGTGGATTGGTATACGTGGCGTTACACGTTTTGCCTTATCCGCAAACGTATGCTGCTTTCAATCGTATTTTCTTCTTTGATACACATATACCGCCAATTTTTACGCTTGATCCTCAAATTCTTTTGCTGTCTTTCTATGATCTTGGCGTGGACTTGCTGGAACTTTCCCCGGGGGTGATATTGGCACCTTGGGCTATTGTGACTTGGCTGCGAAATGGGGATCAAGAGTATCTGTCCTTGAGCGTGTTGGGGGTAGGTTTGCTGGTTAGTATGGGCTTGTTAGTTCGCAATAAAGAGTTGTACTACGCGATTCTGCTGACGCCTGCGCTGGATCTGATAGTAGTCGCGTTTATACTGCGTGAGTGGCAGCAGGAACGGCAGCAGGAGTGGCATGGCCATCTGATGGAATATGTGCGCCGTGTGTTGATTTGGGGGGTAACACTGAGCACGTTGCTCAGCGTGTTTGTCGTGGTACCGCAGGCGGATTATCGGCCTGATTATCGGCAGGCTCAAATGGGCATCAACGAGGTCATACAACCGGGTGACACTATCATGGGGGCGCAAGTTTATTGGTTTGGGCTTACCAAGCATGATTATGATTCTTGGGAGGAGTTGGTATACTACCGCCGTTATGTGCCGGGTAGCACTTTGGAAGAGGCATTGGAGGCGTTTCAACCAGATATTTTAATCTGGGATGGGCAACTTGACCAATATGTCTCTGACCACCCGGGAGCCGATGGCTATTCACGATATTTGATTTTGCCCCGCCAAGAGTTTCAGGACTTCCTGGCTCAAAAGGCAAAGTTACTCACTCGCTTTGATGGAAGATGTTATGGTCAAATTGAAGTGTATCGCATCGTCTGGCCTTGACCGATATGCTTGAAATGTGTCTGTGTACGCACAGGGGCAGAAGTGACACGGGCCCCCCGCATTCCAGGTCCAATGCCCCACCACTACTTTTGCAGGACTACCATCGAATTAACTGGACGGCCGAATAATCATGAAACGGTTATTACCCTTACTATTTCGCGCTTTGTTCATCTTGAATGTTGGATTGACCCTGGGAAATGTCGGGCTTTGGTTGAGTGCGATGCGCCAGGACTTGTTTTGGCGCGCGGATTTCACAGCCTTGTATACTGGTGGAACATTAGTACAGGAGGGACAAGGGGCGCATCTCTATGATTTCGACGTGCAGACTCGCTATCAACAAAAAATTCTTGAGGGGCGCAGTTTCAAGGATGGCTTGTTGCCATTTGATTATCCTCCTCACACGGCGCTGTTCTTTGCTCCCTTGAGTTATCTTCCCCGTGTTGTTGCCTTTGATTTGTGGTTGATCGTCCAGCTAGCATTGTTGACGTGGTTAGTTCGACTTTTACTAGATCTGACTGTTGAATGGTCTGCGCAGGAGCGATGGCTGCTGTTGAGCGCGGTTTTAGCCTTACCTCCATTGCTTTTGACTTTTATGTTAGGTAGTTTTTCGCTGCTATTGTTGCTTTGTCTTTTGAAATTTTACCAAACTCTAAAGCACGGAATGGAACCTAATAGCGGATGGTGGTTAGTTTTAGGAAGCCTAAAACCGCAGAGCATTTTGTTGCCCGGTTTGATATTGATTGGGGCCTGGCGCTGGCGTGCCGTGAAGGTAATTGTGTTTGCGGGCATCGCGCTGTTGGTTATTTGTGTTTTGATGCTATCGCCTCAAGTATGGGTTGATTTTATCAAGACTATTTTGAAGGTGGGAGGACTATTTGATAAGATGGGAGTCGTTTTGGTTGATATGTATAACTTTAAGGGCTTGTTAGCGTCTGTGTTAGGCAAAGATTCTTTAATCTTAATCAGTGGCGCGAGCCTTGTGGCCTTGTTTGCCGCCGCAGGGGGAACTTTATGGATTTGGCATTTTTCGTGGGACACATCCGAGCCGGAATTTGAACTGCGGTTGGCTTTGACGATGGGATTGGGTTTGTTTTTTAGTTTGCATCTTTATCCTCAAGATAGTTTAATGTGGGTTGCTCCGGCTCTTTTGTGTTATATCTACCTGCGGCGCCGCGCTCTTCCCCGTAAAGGGTACGCGTTATTTGTGCTGACCTGGCCTTTGCTGATGTTGCTGGAGCAGTTTGGCTTTCAGGGTCGTTTGGGTATTCGTGTGCCGATTTTGGCAATGGCTGTGTTGTTGTGTTGGATGGGTTGGTTGTTGTCGGTGAGTCGGCTCAACCGGAGAGATTTGGAAAATGAGGCGTTTTAAGAACTCGGCATTGTACCAGTTAGTGGTCTGGCGTGATGTGGATGCCGGCCCGCTTTTAGATACCCTTACCTGAAGGTCATTTTGTTTTCTGCTCGCGTTGGGAAGTGGAGAGCCATTATCAAATTATCCCGCAGCTCGCCGTGGCTACACAAGCTACGGAACCGCTTCTCTGGCAGCCATTGGAGAGTTTGCGCTTCGTCCCGCAGATATTTTCCGAACCAGGGGTTGTGCAGGATTGCACCGCACCCGCTAACTCACTAACTTTTTTTCGCTCTTTCGCCTTCTTGCTCACTCGCTCACTCGCTTTCTCGCTTTATCACTCACTCGCTTTCTCGCTTTATCACTCACTCGCTTTCTCGCTTTATCACTCACTCGCCTTCTCGCTTTATCACTCACTCGCCTTCTCGCTTTATCGCTCACTCGCCTTCTCGCTTTATCGCTCACTCGCCTTCTCGCTTTATCGCTCACTCGCCTTCTCGCTTTATCGCTCACTCGCTTTATCGCTTACTCGATAACTATGAAA
>JAIOSN010000158.1 GCA_021107605.1 Anaerolineae bacterium
CATTATACTTCCAGTTTCGTGTAAAGGTAGCCCTCCATTCCCCAGGTAGCGTGGGGGAACAGCTCCTTTAGGACGCAGCTGCACGCTGATAAACGCTGATTTTCTATTTTATCTGCGCGAATCTGCGTCCGCTCTTGAAGAATTTTGCAGGGTGGCGGCTTAACGTCTTTGCGGTGAGCTCCTTTTGCTCAGGGAGATCAAACTTAATCTGCCCCCAGCTCATTTTTTCTCGGCGCCCTCCGTGCTTCCGTGGTGAGCTCCTTTTACTCAAGGGGATTAAACTCAATCTGCCCCCAGCTCATTTTTTCTCGGTGCTCTCCGTGCCTCCGTGGTGAGCTCCCTTTGCTCAGGGGAGTCAATATTTGACTTTCTCAAATTTCACCGCTATCATAATAAGCATCAGAGTATGACCCGGTTGCATTTCCGCACGCTGCGAAGTGGTGCGTGAGTTGCTTGTAAATCTTCTCTGCAGCTACAAGGTCGGCCCTCCTTGTGAGGAGGTGATACGACAGGCGTAGGGAGAAACGAGCATGCATCGTACCTTAGCAGAGAAATCTATCAGTAAAGGGAGGTTGATAAATAGGGGATAATAACCGTAAGTCTTAGGGGACGAAGACACTCCCTTAAGCAGGTTGACAATAGACAGAATGAGTAAATCACTGACTTGACTTGGATGCAGATATGTATTCAATCGCCGGCTAACCCAGATCAAGCTTGTTAAATGTACAAGCCAGGAATGCGGCGCCTCTGTGTGGGAGAGATATCTACACCTCTAGCGTGGGAGTAATCGCGTGCTTATGTGGTAGCAAACCACATGCCCGCCGCGGACGGGCTAAGATCCGCCGAAGCATTCTCTACCCTAATGCGTGCAACCGGGTCACTTTCCTCTTTGTCTACCGCCAGTCGCCAGATTTTTTACGAGAAAGGGGCTGGAATTTGCTTTACACGCGCTACTATCTTGCGTAATTCTACAATGCTCCTATCTGTACTCACCGCTTGAGCTTCTTGTAACCAGTCGCCTATGTAATCCAGGCTTTTTATGAATTGCTCTCTCTCAATAGGATTACTATAGAACCAGAGGCTTTTAGCAAAATGCATCATGCTGCCGCCCTGTTTGTGCAGATGCGATCTAATTCTCCCTATGGCCTGCATCACTTTTAGCATGGTGCGTAACAAACTATCCAGGTAGGCAAACTTCTTCCCATCGCCTGCGTCTGGCAACCAGCTGGCATCTAATCCTTGAGTGAAGTATAGATTGTCGCTCTTTTCTACGAAGGCTCTCTGTGCGTGTATAGCAGACGTCACCAATTCGTGAGTTTCTGATAACCATCTCAGGAGCTCAAGTTTCTTTTTTCGCGTTCTCCCCGTAGCTGTTTGTGATACGATGAATAAGGCGGTTCCTTCAGCCGCAACAGCTAAAAGTCCCTCATTTTGCCACTGCGAACTGCCGATAGCGGCATGGATATGGTTTTCCACACTTTCCATGGGTTCCCAATTACCTGGCGTCAGAGATATCAGTCGCGCCAGAGACTGCATTTCCTCGCGAGGATTCAAACTGGTTTCGCCTCGCAGACTGTATGCGGTTGTAGGTGGCCTCCAACAGCGCTGCTCGTGAGAGTATCCATCTTCAACAAAGAGAGCCTTAGCAATTTCATTGATCACATTTAGGAAAAATTCTTCATACGGTTTCTCTTGACCATGAGGGTCAACAAAAAAGAGGTCCTCCATTTCCATTGCAAGTTTAGATACAGCGTCGATGTTGATTGATTCTTTGAACTCCAATGCGATTTCCAATCTCACTACCCCAGTTCCGGGAGGGTAGATCCGGAGGCGGGAACTACTTTGAATATTCTGTATTTGGTGTTGCAGTTCGTCTATTGATTTTATTGAAACATGACGATTCCTAAGATGTTCCGATAGGATAACTTCGTAGGGAATGAAGCACAGTGGCCCGTCACCCTCATATATTTGCCGCAAATCAGGTATGGCCGCGGTCCAGAAGCGATCATATTTCTCGGACGTGGCAACAACGGGCCTTAGCTTTCCTAATGTCTCCAAATCGAAGACAGAACGTTTATTTAAGACTCGCCGCATTTTCGAACTATTTGTGACAGCATCGTAGAACTCTTGAGCCTTGACACTATCCGGTCGCGTTAGCAAGTCAGCCATACGGAACATCTGTGAAATCGTGATTTTAATGAATTTGCTACCATATAAACTGTGAGTTTGGGTTGTTTCTGAAGGTCTATGCTCCGAGGGGGATATGTCTACCATCTTCTCCTCGGAGCATAGATCGTTAAAGGTGGTGCCCAGCGTCTCCTGCGCCAGCGTGTTGAGTTGGGCGATGATCTCGGCGCGTCCGGCCCGGCGGGTCTCGGTGTCGCCGTAGCGGCGCTTCTCGGCCAGGTTTTCGACCAGTCGCTGTTGGTAAACCAGCGCGTCGGTGTAGTGTTGGTGGTCGCGGCCCAACTGTTCCAGTAGCGCGCGCAAGCCAGTTTCGTAGATATTGGTCATCGGTTACCTCGGATGCAAAACATGCAACGTAAAGCGTGGCTGGCTGCGATATGCTCTTAGTGGGGTTTCAGTGCTTACCATGATTCCCAAGCAACGTGAGATGAGGATTCCAAATTACGCTGGTGCCATAGATAAGCGCGTCCGGCGCTTTCAAAACGCCGGACGCGCTTGCGTTTAGGGGTAGTTCTTGAACACTAATGGCAAGTAGAGACGATAGTTGCTGATCGTCGTCAGCAATGACGAATCGGAGACGCCGGTGGCCGTCGCCTGGATGGTGACGGTGTCGCTCATGCCCGCCGTCGCGGCGGACGGGATGGTGACGCTGATGCTGACCGTTGCCTGCCCCAGACTGGGCAACGAGACCAGGGTGGGGTGGAGCGTGGTAGACCAGCTGTTACCACTGGCGCTCAAGGTGATACTGTCGGTGATGCTGCCGGTGTTGGTGACGGTCAAGGTGTAATTTACCACACTGCCCGGTGCACCGTTGCCGCTGGACACTGGCGGCGCGATCTCGACGCCCCGCGTGATGGTCTGCGTGGTGGCGATGGTGGTCAACACCGACTGCGCACTTAAGAGAGAGCCTCCAGACGAGGCCGTGACCGTTACTATGTCCTGCTCGCCGTCCAGAGTGCCAGCCGGGATGGTGACGTAAACCTCGAAATCTTGCTGACCAAAGGGGGCTACCGGTCCCACCGGGTTGATGGAGAAGGCGACGGGCCAGGCAGAAGCGGTGTTCGCCAGATTGTAGGTATCGGTGATGTTGCTGTCGTTATAGAGGCTGAGGGTGTAGGTGACTGTCTTGCCGGGGTTGCCAATTCGACTATCACTGGCGGGAGTCAGCCGCATGGCGTAGGAAGTTGTGACCTCAGTTGTAAAGGCAGAAGTAGCTGAAACGGAAGCGTCCCCTTGTGATTGGGCCGTCACGTTGGCTTGGTCGAATGTTTTGCCGAAAGCCCCGCTGGGAACCGTCACTGAAATCTGGAACGTGGCGCTGGCAGAGGGCGCCACCGGCCCGACGCTGCTGGTAGAGAGACTGGTGGGCCAGTCATCGTTGTTCAACGAGAGGGTGTAGCTGTCACTCTGGTTGCCGGTGTTTTGCACGGTGAAGGTGTAGACGACTGTTGCGTTATTGTCCCCGGACTGGGTAACTGTGGTGGGAGTGAGGTTAAGGTTGTAGACCGGCGCACTGCTGGCGGTGGTGGTCAACACCGACTGCGCGCTTAAGAGAGAGCCGCCAGACGAGGCTGTGACTGTTACCACGTCCTGCGTGCCGTCGGGAGCGGCGAGGGGGATGGTGACGTAAACCTCGAAATCCTGTTGACTAAAGGGGGCTACCGGTCCCACCGGGTTGGTGGAGAAGG
>JAIOSN010000147.1 GCA_021107605.1 Anaerolineae bacterium
AAATTGCCGTGAATCCACCGAGATCACTTCCGCATCCCAACGCGGCCCGATCTCGGCCGCCAGACAAGTCTTGCCTATCCCGGTAGGCCCCATAATGACCACTAGCGGTATCAATGCTGGTTCTGCCAAATTTGTCTCCATTTATTACATAAAGCCTAGTCACCTGACACTTTCAATTTTGGACGCAGATTGGCGCAGAAAAACGCAGATTTTTTAGTTCTTTCCTGGGAAAGCCTTTTTATCAACGTTCATCTGCGTCCCATCTTGGAAACTGTCAGATAGCTAGACACAAAGATAAAAAACAAGTCGACGTAGGGCAACTCGCTCAACCCTGTCCACGTAGGTGGACAGCCCGGCTTTAGCCTCCGGGAGCCTACTTCAGTAGGCGTACGGGGATCAAACACTGTCCGTAGTGATCGCCCAGTGACATGCTGAGACTGGCGAAAACCTAAAGACATCAATCCTTATCAGCGTTCATCTGCGTCCCATCTCGTACCTATCACGCGAAATTGCCCGGCAACGGCTCCCCGCCCACATCTGGATAAATCGTAATGCGTTGCAACTTCCCCGTGCGATCCAGCACCACAGCCACCAGTCCCAAATGCCAGCTAGGATCGAGCGCCGTACACTCCGCAGCCAGATAACGCCGGGCGACGGCTTCCATCCGCGCCCGTTTACGCGGCGTCACGGATTGTTCTGGCGAGCCATAGGTAGCTCCGCGCCGGGTGCGCACCTCGAAGAAGGTGAGCTCCCCTTGCCGGGCTGCGACAATATCCACTTCCCCTTCCGGACAGTACCAATTCCGTTGCACGATACTAAACCCCTGGCGCTCCAATACCCTAGCCGCCAGAGTCTCCCCGCGTCGCCCTAAACCTACCTTTCCACGTGCCATCCACCTAGCGTAGCGGAATGTTGCTCACTGTCAAATAAGCGAGGGAGCGAGAAGGCGAGGGAGCGAGAAGACGAGGGACTGGTGAGCAGTGATAAGTGCTTAGGTACTTCCTTGCTGACCAGTTCTCGGTGGCGAAGATGCCATTTGCCATTCGCCGATTTGCCATTTGCTGATTTGCCATTCGCACTTGACCAAGAGCGGTTTTACTCCTACAATGGGGGCTTTGCTGTTTGGTACAGAGCAAGCCAAGGAAGTTATCTTAATTTTATAACCAAAGAGGATGAAAATTATGGATATTTTCAAGAAATGTCTAGGTGGTTATCAGCCAGCCCAAGAGGCCCGCAAAGCCGGCCTCTACCCCTATTTTATCCCGCTGACCAACAACGAGGGGACAGAATCCAGTATCGGGGACCGAAATCTCATCATGATCGGCTCCAACAACTATTTAGGCCTGACCATGCACCCCCAAGTACGCCAGGCGGCGATTGACGCCATCAACACTTACGGCCCCAGTTGCAGCGGCTCCCGTTTCCTCAACGGGACGTTAGAGCTCCACTTGGAACTGGAACGCCAGCTGGCGAAATGGATAGGCAAAGAGGCCGCGCTGGTCTTCAGCACCGGCTACCAGGTCAACGTGGGAACCATCCCCGCCATCGTGGGCCGCGATGACTACATCATCACCGACAAGGACGATCACGCCAGTATCGTAGATGGCTGCCAGCTCTCCTCTGGGAAGATGAAACGCTTCATCCACAACGACATGGCCTCGTTAGAACGGGTGCTCGCCTCCCTGCCAGAGGAAGTGGGGAAACTGGTGGTGGTAGATGGCGTCTTCAGCATGGGTGGAGATATCGCCCCGTTGCCAGAGATCATCCCCCTCTGCAAGCAGTACGGCGCGCGGCTGATGGTGGACGACGCGCATTCCCTAGGCGTCTTAGGCGGCGGCCGCGGCACCGCGGCCCACTTCGGCATGACGGACGATGTGGACCTGATCATGGGAACTTTCAGCAAGTCCTTCGCCTCACTAGGCGGATTCATCGCCGGCGACGCCGACGTGCTTGACTGCATCCAGCACACGGCCCGCTCGCTCATCTTCAGCGCCAGCATCCCCCCGGCCAACGCGGCGGCGGCCCTCGCTTCCCTGGCGGTGATGCAGGCGGAGCCGGAGCGCATCGTCCGTCTCAACGAGATCGGCGCGTTCATGCGGCGCCGCTACCGCGCGTTAGGCTTCGACATCGGCAACACGGAAACGCCCATCATCCCCATTCTCATCCGTGACGATATCAAAACCCTCCAGACCTGGAAAGCACTCTTCGAGGCGGGCGTCTACACCAACCCCGTGCTCTCCCCGGCCGTGCCCCCCAACCTCACGCTCCTACGCACCAGTTACATCGCCACCCACACCGACGCGCAATTGGAGAAGGTGCTATCCATCATGGAACAGGTAGGCCAGGAACTAGGAATCATCTAGGCGACTGGCAGCCATTCACTATCTGCCGTTTTTTATCTGCTGAATAGCCCAGGCGGCATGTTCACGGAGCAGGTCACTGCGGGGCGAGCTAACGACCTGCTCCAAATAGGGAATGGCGGCGGGATCGCCACGGTTCCCCAGCACTACGGCCGCATTGCGCGCCAGCCCCTCCGGCGTCGCGCGCCAGAGGGGTGTGTGGCGGAAGCGCGCGCGGAACTCCTCGGCACCGAGCAGCAGGAGTTCCGGTAAGTACAACGTCGCCCCCGGCGGCGGGGACTTGCTCTGCTGAGCCAACAACGGCTTGCGGTTCCACGGGCAGACTTCTTGACAAATATCGCAACCGCAGAGATTCTCACCCAGCGCGGGGCGCAACTCCACCGGGATACTACCGCGATGCTCGATAGTGAGATAGGATAAACAACGCCGCGCATCCAGCCGGCCGGGGGCCACCAGCGCCCCGGTAGGGCAAGCATCCAGGCAACGAGTACAACTCCCGCAAGAAGGCAACTCGTCCGCTGGCGCTGGTTCCAGATCCAGCCCCAGCAACGCCACACCCAAAAAGAGATATGATCCTAGACGGGGATGGATCAAGTTGGTATTTTTACCTAACCAACCCAAACCCGCCGCCCGCGCCCAATCCCGTTCCAAAATAGGCCCAGTATCCACATAACAACGGGCCGGGAGAGCACCCTGTTCCTCGGCAATCCAGCGCACCAACAATTTGAGCCGGCGCAGCAACCAACGATGGTAATCTTCCCCCCAGGCGTAGCGGGAGACACGCCCGTGCAGCGGCGGCAACGGGGGATGTGGTGCGCCAGCATAAGAAGCGGCCACCACCAGGACAGAGCGCGCTGCCGGCAAAATGCGGCGCGGATCGGCGCGACGGGAGACCGCCGCAGGTCGCGCCAGATACCGCTCCAGACCGCCGGCGTAACCCTCTGCCAGCCAATCGCGGTACGCCTCCCAGGTCGCCGCCGGGCCGGCGGGCGTCACGCCGGCCACCTCTAAGCCCAAGCCACGTGCATATTCTGTTAGTTGTTCAATCGTTAGTATCATCATCACCAAATTATAAAACGAGAAGGCGAGGGAGCGAGAAGGTGAATAATTGACTCCCCGACTACCTGACTAACCGACTAACCGACTAACCCCGCCACAAAAAAACGGGCCGGATGGTTTCCGGCCCGTTTTGGCTTACCCCAGCTTACTCTTCACCCTCTATCATCATCAAGACCGAGACCTCCCCGGTATCCTCATCAGTGGTGATGGTTAATTGCAATGTGCGCGCATCCTTAGTCCAGGTATCCATCACCAAACCTTCCATGCTCATGCCGCCCTCCGCCTTACTCCACCCGGCACTCACCAACCCCACAGCATAGAAGTCGATCACCGTATCGAAATCATCCACAGTCTCAAAAGAGATCATGCCCATCATCGTAGATTGGTTGGTGGCATTCGGATAAGCAGGAATATCATCCGGCAGACCGTCACTCGTTGCCTCTGCCGGCGGCTCAATGGTCATATCTTTATTGATATCGGTAACATCTACGGACATGAAGTATGTAGTTAGCTTTTCATCCTCCATCATCAAGCCCGTCACTTCATTCTCCATACGCACCGCGAAAGCAGGTAGATCTCCCTGATCGGCGATCCAAAGCTCCATCTTGGCGCTCTCAATCTCACCGATCTCTCCGGGAGTCATCCCCCTGATAGCCCCCCTCGTCTCCTCCATCCACTGTTTATCCATGAGATAATGGCGGGTGCTAATTCCATTGACAGTTTCTTTCCCCAGATACTCCGCCTTCTCCAGCATTTCTCCCCCGACATCTTCAAGAGAGAAGAAAAGGCTATCTTCAAAACTACCAGCATCCTCTTCCGAAATCTGGGACTGTATCCACTCTTCACCCATCTGTATCCACTGCTGATCGCCGATCTGGATGATCTCCATACTTCCGCCATCAGCAGATAGACCACCGGTCATGATCATCCGGTGCGCGGCCGGTTCGCGCGTTGCAAACATCTCCATGCGCGTCTCTTCAACAGTGCCGTCCTCCAACTCAAAGCGCATAATCATTATGGTATGGTAGCTATCCAATCCCTCCAAGTCCGCGGAATCAAAATCAATCCCCTCCCCCCCGGAGTCTGCTCCCGTCTCGCCGGTCTCGCCGTCCGCACCCTCTCCACCTGACCCTTCAGTTGATTCTCCAGCATCTTCGGCCAAATCCTGGGCCTGTTCGACTAATTCCTCCGCTTGCTCACCCACTTCTTGAGCCTTCTCAGTCAAGCTACAGCCTAGCGAAAGCACCACCAAAACCACTACTAACAACCACAAATACCGCTTTTTCATAGTTCTCCTCCTATAGATTATTAACTGCCCTCATTTTACACTGGAAACGCACTAGACACATTTTAACAGAGTTATTCCACCTAGTCAAACTTTCGATAAGACATATCCATCTTCCAAGAACGCTAAGCCGCACCCAGTCACTGATCACCCGTCACTTTACTCGCCTTGATCTTGAGCCACATACCTCTTCCGCGATTTCTTGCCCTTTCAACTATTAGTGCTATATTAACATTCATCATGGGTATGGAAGAAGAGGTAAGAACAGTCTCAAATCGCCCCCACCGCCACTGCCCCGCCTGCGGCGCGCGGGTAGCAGAGGGTGCCAAAACCTGCTTGATGTGCGGAGCATCCCTGGACGAAGATTCCACAACCGCCACGGCGGCCGCACAAGTAGTCACTCCCCAGCGGCTCACCTGGCAACGGTTGGCTATTCTGAGCGGGTTAGCGCTGGTCATTCTCACCACGGCGGTTCTATTAGGGCTGAATCTCTCCCGTAAAATCTCCGTGGTACCCACCGCCACACCCACCATCACTGCCACACCCACCATTACGCGCTCCCCTACCGTCACACCCTCGCCAACCATCACCCCCTCCCCATACCCCACCTCCACTCCCATCCCGCCAGAGGAATACACTATCCAAGCTGGTGACACCTTGCTCTCTATCGCCCACGATTTCGATATACCGGTATCGGAACTAAAAGCTTTCAATTACCTGGGTACCGATACTATCGTAGTCGGCCAAGCGCTACTGATACCACCTCCCACTCCTACCCCCGGCCCCAC
>JAIOSN010000302.1 GCA_021107605.1 Anaerolineae bacterium
TATGTAGGGAAGGAACGCACGCGAATCAGTACCTGTGGGGGCATCGGCGTTAGGTTGCCCCAAGTCCGGCAGGAGGATTTGTGCGAAAAAATCGTATTCTTCATTGCTGTACGGAACTACGCCCCATAAATGGGGCTAGCCGGGGGTATTCCAGGCCCCGGCGCTGGTCTATTGGCGCGTGAGGGGATGTAGCCGCGAAATCCATTTCGCGCCGCCCCTTGTCATTCCGAGTCAGGGCGACACGCAACGCGCGGAGCACGCCTGCGCGGAATCTGCCCGTTCGGTATTTGGAGTAGCCGCGGGTTCCATACCGCGCTAGCTACGCGATTTGGAAATCGCGGCTACAAGACCCACAGCTCAAGCGCTGTAGCCACGACCGCGCTACCCATTCGGCTACGCTCAGGGCAGGCTGCGCGGAAACCCTGGGGGGCTTTGCCCATATGCGTCAACTTAATTTTTCTTGACAGCGGGACACGATATGAGAAAATTTCTCCGTGTCGAGTTTGCAGCTAGGCCTAACGAAGACAAGGAGAATACCCGCAATGTCCAAAATCAACCGCATCTTGGCTAAGGACTGGGATGAATTGGTCAACAGCATTCCCGATGATCTGGAGGCCAGCGCGCGCGAACACGGCGCTCTGCGCCGTCGTCGCGGGATCAAGTCCGCAGCAAATTTACTTCGACTGCTACTGATCTTCGCAACAGTGCTCTCGCTCCTTACTACAGCACTGTGGGGAGTGGGTCTGGGCATTTGCGATATTAGCCGCCAAGCCATTCAGAAGCGGGTACACAAAAGCACCCCCTGGTTACGTTATCTGCTCACGGTCCTTTTGGGCACACTGGTCGAAATGCCTGCCGATAGCGTTGGGCTGATTAGGCGCGTAATCTTGCGGGACGCCAGTGTTATTTCCCGGCCCAGTAGCCCCGGTACCGAATGGCGCATCCATTTGAGTTGGAGTCCGTTTAGTATGCAGCCAACTCAAGTGACTATGACTGACGCGCGCGCCGGTGAAGGGTTGCAAGATGCCGGACTGCAAGCGGGTGACTTGGTTGTGGCTGACCGCGCCCATGGTATCTGGCGCACTATCCAAGTAGCGTTGCAAGCGCTGGCCTACTTCATTATCCGCCTCACTTGGTCAAATTTGCCCCTGCTCACGCCGAACGGGCCGCCTTTCGAGCTCATTGCCTGGCTACGCGGCCTGCCAGCAACCGAGAATTACGCTCAAGTCACCGTCATCGCGGCAGATGACTCGGAAAAGCGGCCGCTACGCTTAGTGGTCGGACGCTTGCCCCCGGACAAAGCTGCCGAGGCGCGCGAAAGAGCCCGCCGGCAGGCACGCAAAAACAAACGCCAAGTAAGTCCCAATACGCTCCTGGCTGCTGGCTTTTGCATTCTCCTGACCAATCTCCCGGGTGCGACTTGGTCCAACTTATCCATCTTGGCCTTCTATCGCGTCCGCTGGCAAGTGGAATGGTGTTTCCGACGCTGGAAGAGTTTATGCCGCTTGGACGAGTTACCGGCCTATCCAGCCAAGATTGCTGAGCCGGTACTGCTGGCTAAACTGATTATCATCTTGTTAATGCAGCGTCGCCTGGGTGTGTTGCCGTGGAGCAATTGGTGGGCCACTGAGGAACCAGCCCCCGTCGTTTCCCCAGTAGTTAAGATGGTGTACAAACATCTGTGCGAGATTATTTGCCCCGCCGCTGTCATAGACCAGCTCCTGGAAAACCCGACCCCCTTTCTCCGCCATCTGCGTTCCTCTCGCCGCAAGCGTCCGCTGCAACTCGCTGCTGCTGCTCGCTGTTTTGCGGGTTTACTGACTGACTTGAACCCTGTCCCGACCCTTTGTTGATTCCTCTGAAAAAACTCAGCCGCGGTGAGTTGGTCAGGGACCGCAACCCCATTGGTAGCACCACCCTAAACCGGGGACACCCAAAAATGGCGTGTAAAATACTTATCCGGCTCGAATTCAGGGCAAAAGTAGGGAAAAACCTTTGTCTCTTGCCCGCATTCAGGCCCCCCGTGGGGCAATTTGAATGCTCCCCGGTTAACTATGGAGCTACTATCTCACTTTCGCCTCGAAAATAACTGATTTTAGGGACGGTATCTTCAAAATCGGTGCGTTTGCTCCCTGGTTTCCCCGCCGCGTTTTGCAGAATAACCTTTTTTCAGCAGAGTCTTTGTTAAGTTGACGCATATGGGGGCTTTGCCCCCCAGACCCCCCAGAACCCAGCTGCCAGAAATCCAGCATCCAGAAATGCAGCACTCAGAATTCAAAAGAAACCTAGGGAGACGACCAGCCGAAACCCGTATAGCCCGAACCCGTGGTACGGGAGGTGCCTATAGCGAAACGCAGAGCGGGCGTAGTCCTGATAGTCGTCGAACGCGCCGCCACGCAGCACCCGCAGCACATTATCTCCCGCGTCCAAGTTCTCTCGCCCATCATCTGGCCGGTAAGGATATTTGTATTCAGGTTTTCCCAAATCTTTACCCCAAAGACTGCTGGTCCATTCCCAGACGTTGCCCGCCATATCCAAACAACCATACGGACTGGCGCCTTCTGGGTACATACCCACGAGCGTTGTCCCGCCCAGACCGGATTCAACCGTGTTACATTTCGTCGCATCCCACTTATTGCCCCACGGGCACACTCGCCCCTGAGGCCCCCGCGCGGCCTTTTCCCACTCGGCCTCGGTTGGCAAGCGGACTATTTCATCCATCCCGATCTGGCCCACCGCGCGCCATCCCTCGGTCAGCCAAGCGCAGTAGGCCCGCACATCATGCCAGGTTACCCAAACCACCGGATGGTTGGCTATGCCACGCAAACAATCCAGATTAAGCGGCCGGTACTCGCTCGCCTCGACAAAGCGCCGGAACTGCCCCACCGTCACCGGGTACTTACCAATTTTGTATGCTTCCA
The DNA here is from genome assembly GCA_021107605.1 of Anaerolineae bacterium. Lineage (GTDB taxonomy): Bacteria > Chloroflexota > Anaerolineae > B4-G1 > SLSP01 > G713. The sequence goes on from JAIOSN010000302.1 coordinate 2,922, forward strand.
GCGTGACTTCATGGCGTGGTTTGGCGTAATCATCATGATCATCGCCCATCCAAAACGGCCCGGCGGGGATTTCTACCAGCGCGTCGAAGTCCCGGTCGTCGCCTAATACCGCCAGCGCATTGCCCGCCGCCAAGCGATCCACCGGCGGCAGCCAACCCCACTCGACGATCGCCCGCAGCCACAGCCGGATACGCTCCAACTTGGGCACGTTGCGCGGCGACGCCTGCGCCAACCGTCCGCTCTCGTTTTCCAACAGCACTTGCGCCGCTAACAATGCCCCCCAGCACGCCGTTTCGGGATAGTCGCTCGAGAGCGACACATCTTCAAAACACAGGGCTTCGGCCAAAGCCCACACGCCTAGCGACGTCCCCCGCGCCGCTTTGGCACCCGCCAGCAAGGTCGCTTCGCGCCAGCGCTGTGGATCGGCCCGCAACAAGTCGGCCACCTCGTCCGGGAAGCCGTGATCGGTGAGGTGACACGCCGCCAGGTATTCCTGGAAGGTGCGGTGCGGGAAAGCGTAAACGCACTCCCCTCGCGCTGCCAGCAGGCCCGCGCGTTTGCACAGGTAATCCGCCAACTCCACCGGGTTGGCCCGCGCCGCCGGGCTGCGCGCCACCGCCATCAACGCTCCCACCAATTTCTCTTGCGCAATATCCGCCGTGCCCTGGAGTTTCGGCTGATCGCGGTGCGCCTCGAAGGCCAGACGCTCCAGTTCCGCCCGCACCACCGCCCGATCCACCTTGAGCCATTCCGCCAGGCTGGGCTGCTGCCAGACCGGCTGCCCGGCGGCGTCGCGCACCACCTTGCGCCCCTCCCACTGTTCCAGCAGCAGATCCACCGCGTCGGCATACAACTCCTCCCGCCTTTCCGGCAGGCTCCCGCCCCGCCAAGCGTGGAGGGAGGCCATGAGCGTGAGCAGCAGGGGCCGCGTCGCCAGCTCCGCCAATCGCGCGCTGCGCTCGATGGCCGTTTTGAGCACCACCGCCTGCCCCTGGGCCTGGTCGGGATGCCAGCCGCGCACCTGCCCCACGTGCATATACCAGCGTTCCACGAAGCGCGCGATCTGCCCCGGCGTGAACGGGGCCAGCACCGCCTCCGCAAAGCCCCGCAACTTCCAATCCTGGCGCTGGTAAGCGTAGGTCCGGCTGGTGACTAAGAAGCGACAGTGGGGGAAATCGTCCGTGAAACTCTGCACCGCCGCCTTGACCTGCGCGCGCCGGTGTTGGACCTCCGGCACTTCGTCCAGGCCATCGAGCAGGATCAGCCCACCGCGTTCCAATAGTTCCCGCTTGAGGTGCGGGGCGTATTCGGCGTGCCCCAACTCAGTGGCGATGAAGTCCCAGAGCGTTTTGCCGTTCACCCGCGCGCCCGTTTCCGGCAAGCCCCGCGCCACGAAGTCGCGCAGCACCACCCGCACCGGCAGGAGCGCGCCGTGTTCCCAGGGTTGGGGCTTGTCCTTATCGGGCAGTGGGGTAGTGAGCGCCGCCAGGTTGGCCTGCGCCTCGCTCAACGCCTCGCCCGCCAGACAGAGCGCCACGAAGTTGATGAACGTGGTCTTGCCGCTGCCCGGCTCGCCCAGGAGCACCTGGTATGGCCCGCGGTTGAGCACTCCGACCGCCGAAAGGTAGCGCGTCTTACGTTCGGCAGTGTGCCGGGCAGCGGGCATGTCGACGCGCTCCGGACGCTGGTTGAGCATCGTGGTGTACACTGCGGTCAGGTGAACCACGCCGTGGCCCTCCTCTTCGGCCGCCTTGCGGTCCACGCCGTTGAGAGGCAGTCCCCGCGTCTGACGTAGCAGCCGGTAGAGGTACGCCTGGCGCAACACCTCGGGTGACGCGCCGGGTTGCGCCGCCTGCTGGGAGATGTAATCCCTGGCTACGTTGACCTGCTGCTGCACCTGCTGCTCACGCTGGTCAAAGGTGACAGAATTACCTTCGAGGACAGCAACTTTTGCCCGATATTGCTTGGCGTTGAGCATACCCTCATCGTGCAATTGTTTCAACAACGTTAGTTGCGCTTGTTTGGCTGCACTCATGTTCACTCCTCTGAAAATAAGTCGCAAGTCAAAAGTCTAAAGTCTGTTTCAAAACAAAGGTGTTTGCGTTAGTGCAGCATTTTCATTATCGTTGGTGTGGAATCCCACATGAGGACTCCTTAGATTATCGGTACGTAACGCGAAAAGGATTTCGCGGCTACTGTTTCAACGTCTCCTCGTTGTCATTCCGAGCCAGAGCGACGCGCAACGCGCGGTACATGCCCGCGAGGAATCTCTAGCATCTCTGAGAGTTTTGGCTCTTTGGGAATTCGCGTGGGCGAGTTAAAATTAACCACGGATTTCACGGATTAGCACGGAAAAAAGTAAAAAATCAGTGTAATCTGTGGTGAAAAATTTACGTCGCGGTGAACCAACCATGCAAAGTCCCAGAGACCCAGAATTTTAGTCATTTGCACAATGGTTTGATTATATCTCGAAAGCCGAGGGCGCATAACTTCTCTGCTGGCTGATGGTGAGCTCGTGGGAACCTCGCTAAAACATCAGGGCGCGAATTCCTGGATCAGCTCTAGTCCGGCTCATAGCCGGAATTGATGGTCAACTGATCCAACGCGCGCACGGTGACAAAAGGCACATAGCCTCGTGCCCGTGATTTGCCATAAGCGTCATTGACATGGGATGGTGTGGCGGCGTAATCCGTCGTCAACACCAACTTACCGCTCTCCAAGAAGCGGTCCAGATTCTCCTCCAACGTGGCGCTGACTTCCGGCGGCGTCGCCAGATCATCACCCACATAACCGTAATAGATATCCTCTTGCCCAATCCCATCCACGCTCTGCAGATAACCCGGCGCCAGCTCCA
>JAIOSN010000234.1 GCA_021107605.1 Anaerolineae bacterium
TAGCGGAGGCCGGAGGCGACAAAGACCTTCTTCACGCTGGGCAGCGCGCGCAAGCGGCGTAACAACTCTAGCTGCGCGCTATGATCCACCGGCAGCGCGGGGCAGATCTGCGGAGAGAGGCAGCGCCGGTCAGGACAGGCCCCTTGCCGGAGTTTCTGGGGACATTCGAAGCCGTACATATTCGCCGTGGGGCCGCTCACGTCTTGGATGTAGCCCTTGAAGCCCGGCAGCTGCGTCAGCCGGCGCGCCTCCGCGACGATGCTCTCGGGGCTGCGCCAGCAGACGGTGCGCCCCTCGTGGATGGCGATGGCGCAGAAATTGCACTCCCCGTAACAGCCTCGGTGCGTGCTCACCGCAAACTTGATCGTCTCAAGCGCTCGCACCGCACCTTGTTTTTTGTAGTAGGGATGTACCTCGTGCTCAAAATCCAGCGCGTAAACGTTATCCAGCTTAGCTTGCGTGAGATAGGGCGCGGGCGGATTCTGGATCAGGTAACGGTTGCCATAACGTTGCGATAGCCCTTGCGCGCTGCGCGGGTCATTGTTGCGGTAGAACGTGTGGAACATTGCGGTGAAGGCGTGTTTATTCCGCGTGTCCGCGACCTCTGTGTAGGCGGGCAACTCGATGTAGCCCTTCTGGGGGTTATCAGCAACATACGACAACCCGCGCAAGCGGCGTGGATTGTCGCCAAAACGCATTGCATCGGCGAAAGCCAAGACGCTCTGTTCCGCCATGCCATAGAGCAGATAGTCGGCCTTCGCATCCAGGAGCACCGAACGGTGGATAGCGTCGTCCCAATAATCATAGTGGGCCACGCGGCGCAAACTTGCTTCTATGCCGCCCAGCACAATGGGAGCAGTATCCTTGAAATAATGCCTGATGAGATTAGTGTAAACAATCACGGCGCGGTCAGGACGGCGCGTGTTGCGCCCGCCGGGCGTGTAATCATCGGAGCGACGGGGTTTCTTCAACGCCGTGTAGTTGGCGACCATGGAGTCGATGCTGCCGGCGGTGACTCCCCAGAAGAGCGCCGGTTCCCCCAGTCGTGTGATGTCATCCGGCCCGTGGATATCCGGCTGGGCAATAATGCCGACACGATAGCCCACGTCCGCCAACACGTGCCCGATCACCGCCACCCCGATGAAAGGGCTGTCGATGTAAGCATCGCCCGTCACTAAAATCACATCTAACTGCTCCCACTCGAGAGCGAGCATTTCCTGGCGTGTTGTCGGTAGAAACATAACGTGACCCCCCTGAAAATAAGTTATTTTACCGCAAAGACGCTAAGGACGCTAAGAAAAAAATAGTGGCTTTTTGGGAATTCGCGTGGTCGAGTTAAAATTAACCACGGATTTCACGAATATTGTTTTTAATCTGCCTCCCATTTTTTCGCTCACTCGTCTTCTCGCTCACTCGCCTTCTCGCTCACTCGCTTTTTCGCTTCAAGTCAGCACCACCAGCCGCCCGTTATTTTCCACCACTTGCACCTCAACTCCATAAGTTGCAGTCAGGTGCGCAGCCGTTAGCGCCTGGCGCGCATCGCCCGCGCTCTGAATTTTTCCTGCGCGCAACAAGATCACTTGATCCGCCACGGAGGCCGCCTCGTTGGGATCGTGCGTAGTGAAGAGCACTGTTTTACCGTTTTCTCTCAACCGGCGCATAATTTGCATGATCCGCCGTTTATTTCCCAAATCCAGATGCGAGGTCGGTTCATCTAACAACAAGATGCGCGGTTCCTGTGCCAACGCTCGCGCCATCGTCACTAACTGCCGCTCTCCGCCGCTCAGTGTCTGGATGGGACGCTTTTTGAAGGGTAGCAAACCCAGCGTCTCCAGGGCGTCCAGAGCTACTTGATGGTCGTGGCGCGAGGGTTTCCCTAAAAGGTGCAGATGCGGCGCGCGTCCCAGCAGGACGTATTCCAACACTGTGAAATTGAAGGGTAAGTACTCATCTTGAGAAACCAAGCCCACCAATTGACCAAATTCGCGGGGCGAATACCTCGTCCGGTCGCGCCGGGCGACTAAGATCAGGCCCTCTTGCCGCGACAACACTCACAAGAGGAGATGTAGTAGCGTGGATTTCCCGGAACCGTTCGGTCCCAGCAACGCCGTGATGGTGCCCGGCTCAATCTCCAGCGAGAGGCGGTCAAAGATGTGCGGCTCGGTGGCGGCATAGCTGAATTGGATATCGGTTAACGAGATGATGGAAGTTGGACTCATAAATTTGTCTTCTTTGAAAAAAGATGTTTCACCACTGAGACACAGAGAGGATACTGAGAAAAGCTAGTTCACCGCCAAGACGCAAAGACGCTAAGAAAAAAGTAAGCGTTCAGACCTCCGAGGTTTGGATGGCAATTTGACCCGGAAAGTGCGCTGTATAGCATCAGAATCTTTCCAAAGGGGACCGTCTCGTAAACCTCGGAGGTCTTTAACAGTATTTTTTATCAGCGTCCCTCCGCGTTAATCTGCGTCCAATTTAATGACCTTCACCGGGTAGTAGGCTCAACTTTGAGCATCAGGACGATGAAAATCCCGGCCCCGATCAACGAGGTTAGCACGCCCAGCGGAATCTCGCCGGGCAGTGCCGTGCGGGCGACGTTGTCACAGAGCAGCGTGAAGAGGCCGCCCAGAAGCACTGAGCCGGGCAGACTGTGCTGCGCGTCCGCTCCCAGCAGCCGGCGCGCCAGATGCGGCACGATCAGGCCGACCCAACCGACCACCCCGGCCAGCGAGACCACCGAGGCCGTGGCCACGACGGCCGCGACTAAGAGTATCAGCCGCTCCCGGGTGGGCGAAATCCCCAGGGAGATGGCGGTCGCTTCATTTAAGGAGAGCAGGTTAAGCCGCCAGCGCATAAGGATGATGATGGTCAACGCGACCGTTACCACGGGGAGCGTGACCCAGATATCGTTCCAGGTGATGCCCCAGAGTGCGCCCAACATCCAGAAAGTGATCTCCGGTAGTTCCGTCAGCGGATCGGCCACGTACTTGAGCAGCCCCACGCCGGAGGAGAAGATCGCGGAGACGGCGATGCCCGCCAGCACCAGGCGCAACGTCCAGCCGCCGTAACGGATATGCCGGGCCAGGAAGTACGAGAACGCCAGTCCCAGGCAGGCGAAGAGAGCCGCACTGAGTTGGATCAGGAGTGGAGCGGCTTTTAAGAAGATAATACTGAAAGCCGCGCCAAAAGCCGCTCCCTGCGAGACGCCCAAGAAGCCCGGCTCGACCAGGGGATTGCGGAAGATCATCTGCAAGACCGTGCCGGCCGCCGCGAGCGACATCCCCAAGAGGCAGGCCATCAAAATGCGCGGGAGTCGCAGCCGTAATACCAACTGTTGGGCCATCCGATCTTCCAAAAGGGTGCGCGGCGAGATAAAGCCGGGATGGGGATAACGTCCCAAGAAGATCGAGAGCATTATCCCCGCTAGTAGCAGTAGACTTAGCGCCAGTAAGGGCCGTCTGCGCAGAGTGCTCATCTAATCCTACTGGATATCTCCTTGCAGCCGCGAGAGCACTTCCGCGTCAATCGTGGCGTCATCCAGGCCATACAGGCGGTAGAAGTCATAGAGCGTCTCTTGGATATCCAGTTCCGCGCAGAGTTCCGGCTGGATGCGTTTTGCCAGCCACGTCACGCCCAGGATCCAGCGCGTGTCCGGTTGATCCCAACTGTAAAAGTCTTTGGGAAAGCCGTATACTTTTCCCGCTTGCACTGCCGCTAGCGCTTGCCAGATCGGATCGCCCTTGATTTTGGCTACCGCCTCCTCTACGGCGGTGAAATAACTGATCACGAAAACCATCTCTGGGTTCCAAGTCGCGATCTGTTCCAGGTTCACGACCGTCCAGCCGCTGGTAGCCGCCTCTCCCCAGACCGGTGCTCCGTCCGCGAACTCCGTCATCCAGCTCTGGATCGAGTCCAGGGAGGGCAACTTGAGAGCCACTGCCCCGC
>JAIOSN010000238.1 GCA_021107605.1 Anaerolineae bacterium
AAAGTGCCCAGTCCCAGCAGCGCGGAAGCATCCCGGAATTGCACGCGCCTATCATCGACAAAAACATTGACCCACTCCTCGCTCGCCCCGTGAATGACCAACCCATCCCAGCCGGCGCGTTTGAGCGCAATGGTGAACCAGCTGCCGGAGAGGCTATCGCCGATAAAACCCGTCAACGGGGATTTAGAAGCCAGCCCATATTTACCGCCCACCGGCACCGGCGTCCCGGCGAAGATACCGTTGGCGAGTGCGATAGGGTTCTCCGGCGAGAGCGCGTCGCAGCCAGGTTCGATATTCTCCCAGCAGAGCCGCGTCGCCATGGAGACACCGCCAATGTAAGTCTTATACCACTCCTCCAGTTTCTCCTCGACCCAGGTTTTACGCTCGGTCAGATCAATATGTAAAATCTTGCCACTATATCCATACATAAGCCACCCTCCTTTAATCAGAGTTAAAAAATACCCTTGCTCTAATAAATTCAAACAGAGCCGGAAATCTCATCCCCCGGCCAATACAGAGATCAGGAATAAGCGATCGCCAGCTTGCGGGGATTCATCCAATTGCTCTGGCTGGATCATCAACTTGCCGTTGAGATTGAGCATATTAGCACCCAGCAAGGTATCAGTAGCCGGATCGAGGACCTCGCCCCACAACACTGGATACCGTGTACCCAATTCACGCAGGATCTGGCGGTAAGAGGCACCCACAGCGAGAGAAAGAGAAACCTCACGCCTTTTGGTCAATACTCGAGAGACGCCGCCTAATTCTATCAGTATAGCCATAGGACCTCATCTGGTTACTACTCGGGCCAACCTATTTCAGACCTCCGAGGTCTATCCCGCCGGTAACCGCATCTGTTGAAGAAAGCCAGAGGAATTATAATCAAAACTGGCAACATTGCAATATACCTTCTGGAAGACAGACGCAAAGCGGCAGCCTGGCGACTGCCCTTGCCAGCCGGCTCTAGGCCGTGGGAAGTCGCGGCTACTTGTCTACCAACAAACAATCGCTTATAATAAGTTCACACGATGCAGATTCAAGAAATCATCTGGCTAGATGAAGTTGAAGATAAAATTATCCGCAAACACCAGGTATGGCCTGCCGAAGCGGAAGAAGTGTTGCTGGGACACCCTCACGTCCGTTTTATGGAACGGAGGCACCGTCCCGGTGAGGATTTGTACGCCGCCTTTGGGCAAACCACAGGCGGACGTTATTTGACTCTGTTCTTTCTGTTCAAACCACGCAATGTAGCATTGATAATCACCGCCAGAGATATGACCAATAAGGAAAGAAAACGCTATGGCAAGAAACACTAATGTGAGCAGCATTTCCAAAGCACGCTCCATCCAAGAAATGGCCGAGTTTTGGGATACACACGATGCGACCGATTTCGACGACCAGACCCAGGAGGTCGAATTCAATATTGGCCTCCGCTCGCGCCGCCACTACATTGCCATTGACCCTGACTTGCTGGTCCGCCTGCGCGAGTTGGCTGCCTCGCGTGGCCTGAGCGCCGGGAGCTTGGCGAACCTCTGGCTGCAAGAGCGGGCACTAGCGCAGGATAATCGTTCTCACTTCCGAACCTAAAGTGAACGCATTTGTCTTTCCGTCTCAAAACAAGAGCCAATACCATCCTGTGAATCCTGTCCGTTGGGTTCAAATGCGATTACCCCATTTCCAAACCCTCTGAACCCCGCTGAAACCCGCGTTGCGCAACGGTTTCAACGGTTCAAGGCCCCTCCCCAGAAACGCGATGCGTCAGGCATCCACCCTACGGCGACGCGCTAGCCCCTGTCCACGCAAGTGGACAGCCGGCGATTAGCCTCCGGTAGCCTACTTCAGTAGGCGTGGCCCCGTAAACGGGGCTAGCCAGGTTCGTCATTCCAATCCGCCTGTCCTGAGCGCAAGCGCAGGAACCCCAAAGAGCCAGTCTCCGTCACGCGGTTTCAACCCAGTGCCCCCGCGGATCCGTGTACTTGAGTGGATTATTCCGCACATAACTGTACCGGTTCAGGCTCTGCGGGTCGCTGGGACGGGGCACCAGCGTATCCGCGCTGCTAAAGCCCTGCGACTCTACTCCGGATGCCGGCAGGTGAGTTCGTCCGTGGCGACGGTCACACTATCTCATTGCTTATGCCGAGATAGATTAGCCTTCTGATCGGCTGTGATAAGTACTTGGCGAAATTGGTCTGCCCTTAGCCAACGCTTATCGAAGATATTTCCGCCTACTACCATCACAACACGCCCATACTGGCCCACTACAGCACAGGGAAAATGATGCTGTCCATTAATATAGCCTTCAGTGCAAGATGCATGAATCTCGTCCGCGCGAGGGGAGAAGGAGAAGGCTGGCACAGCGTTCCAGCCTTGTAACTCAAAACGAGCATATTCGCTCAACTGATTTTCATATCCTTGCTGGGTCGCTTCCTCGCTTTGATAAACATAGACTTCCTCTCTAATGTTAATCCATGGACGATCAAAGAATTGCCTAAACCAAATGATCTTGCCAATCCCCTGGGGCACATTAACCTGTTCAATATCAATATCTTCCAGACTCCACCGCGCAGGAAGATCAACGGTATCCAACAAGATAGTCTCCAGAAGAGCCTCCTCCGGCGTTAGCAGAACAGCCGGTTTCCCCATGAACGAGTTCCACAGAAACCAGCCCAGCAACATGGGGATAAGTATAAAAAAACCGATAACCTGCCAGGTACTGCGTTTACTAGAATCGCCTATTTTACGGATAAGCTGCTCAAGGTTCATTTCATTACTCCGTTGTTTTCCAACGATAGGGGAAATCGCTATACGCTTGTTGCGCACGGTTCCAATATGAGAACACATCCAGAGCCTTTGCGTAACTCGAAAATTCGACTGTGTACATAAGAGCTGCTCCTTGTGAAATATAATACTCTTGAATACCATCAATACCCATCCGGTTAAATGTTTCTCCCGGTGTTATTAACCCAAGTTAGTATCATCTCAATATTTCGGGGCAGTTTTCACCACAGAGACACGGAGGCCCCCGAGTTTTTTTATTTTTTCTCAGTGTTCTCTGTGTCTCAGTGGTAAAAATTCCTGGTTCTTTCAGCAAGCTCAAAGATTATTCAACGCCAGTCCCTTTTGCTCCGCGTAGTAGGTGTAATCCCCAACATAGGGCGTCAGCGCGCCCTCCTCAAGCTCAACAATGCGGTCAACGGTGCGGTTGAGGAAATACCGGTCGTGGCTGATGACGAACACAGTCCCTTCAAAGTCGTCCAACGCCTGTTCCAATATCTCGCGCGAATCGAGGTCTAGGTTATTTGTCGGTTCATCCAGGAGCAAGAAGTTGGCATCGGAGAGCATCAGTTTGGCTAATTGCAAACGGCTGCGCTCACCGCCGGAGAGCGTAGCCACGCACTCACGAGCACGTTCGTAGGGAAAGAGGAAACGCAACAACACATTGACGGCCGCCGCTTCTGACATCGACCGCGCGTCCCAGATCTCCTCGATCAGCGTACGGGCAGGATCCAGCGTTTCGTGATGCTGCGCGTAGTACCCTACACGCACACTGGGGCCGATTTTGATCACCCCGTCACTCAGCGGCTCCTGGCCCAGGATACAGCGGTAGAGAACGCTCTTGCCAACGCCGTTGGCGCCCAAGAGTCCCACACGCTCACCATGCCGGATCAGCAGCTCAAGCCCCAGCAAGATGATGCTTTCACCGTATTCGTCGTTGAAGACCTTGTTGAGGCCGGTAATCCGCAACACGTCCTGAGAACCGCGCCAGCCGTTGAGGACTAGTCCCATCTTCGTGCGCTCCAACTGCGGCTTCTCAATTTTGTCCATGCGTTCCAGCATCTTCTGGCGCGCGCGCGCCTGCCGGATGTGACGTTCGTCCACGACAAGGTGCGCCCAGTGCTGGAAACGTGCAATAGCGGCCTCAATGCGGGTGATCTCTTTTTGTTGAGCCGTGTATTGCTGTTGCTGGCGCAGAAGTTTTAGCTGGCGCGCCGTGCTGTAGGCGGAGTAGTTGCCTGGATAGCACATCAGGCGACCGCGCTCCACTGCGGCGATTCGCGTCACTACTTCGTCGAGCAGGTAGCGGTCGTGAGAAACGATGACGATGCTACCAGCGTAGTCGCGGATAAAGACCTCCAGCCGCGATTTGCCCGCCAGGTCAAGGTGATTATCCGGCTCATCAAGCAAGAGCAGATCGGGTTGCGTAACGAGCAGCTTGGCCAAACCGGCCATTTTCCGCTCCCCGCCAGATAGCGTCGCGACTGACAGTCCCCAGGCATGCTCATCGAAGCCAACGGTTTGCAGCGCCTGCGCCACACGGCTCTCGTAACGATAGCCGTCAGCGGCCTCAAAGTCCGCTTGGGCGCGAGCATGGGCCTTGAGCACCCTGTCGAAGGCTTGGGGATCGTCAATGATCGCCAGGTCGCCCATCTGCACTTCGAGACGGCGCAGACGGGACTGCAACCGTCGAATGCGAGCGTCGGCCCCCAGCACCTCCTCCCAGACAGTGTGCTCAAGGAGCAGATGGGGTTCCTGTGCCAGATAACCCAAGCGGAGCCGCCGGCTGCGGGTGAGTTCCCCGGTCTCCGGTTGGAGCTCACCCACGATCAGACGCAACAACGTGGACTTGCCGGCGCCATTTGGCCCCACGAGACCTATTTTCTGGCCGGCTTGAAGTTCCCAATCTACGCCGGTCAACACGGATGTACCACCGTGATGATAAACAACTTGCTTCAACGAAACAATGATCTTGCTCATGTTTGCCTCCTAGCAAAAACCGTGGGAAATGCGCCCCCACGGCTTTGGTAAAGTAGGCTTATACTAGAAAAAGCCGCGGGCGCAAGCACGCCCACGGCTTGATAACGATAAAATAAACAGTTATGCGTAACGTTAGATCAAGGGCGCACCTAGAAAAGGTGCGCTACTTCAGACGCAACGACGCCTGCTATAACAAAGAAGTTCTCTCCTACAGTAACCGAAATCATGGCTTTCTCCTCAAATTGAACTGCAGCATTATAACATAGTCGAAGGAAAAGAAAAGAAGGCAGTCGAGTAGTCAAGTAGTCGAGTAGTCGGGTAGTCAAGCGGATGCGGGAGTATTTACTGGTCAATCTCCACCAGTATAGCTAGATCGCCTCAGTACGCCTACTGAAGTAGGCTACCGGAGGCTAACGCCGTCTGTCCACCTGCGTGGACAAGGAACTAGCGCGTCGCCGGAGGGCAACTTCCCACGGCCACTGGGTCATTGTGCCAGGGCAGTCACATCATGGGACGCAGATTGGCGCAGATAAACGCTGATGGTCGTATCATTTGGCTCTCTGGGAATTCGCGTGGTCGAGTTAAAATTAACCCCGGATTTCACGAATTAGCACGGAAAGAAGTAAAAAATCAGGATAATCCGTGTAATCTGTGGTGAAAAACTTTCGTCGCGGGGTACTTACCACGCCCAGTCCCAGAGACCCTATCACTTTTAAGCTACGAGCGCAGCCTGCGTTTATCTGCATCCCCTCCCCCAGCAAAATCAAGAATGAATTGCTAGCATCCGCTAGGGCAGATACTCCCATTCGCTGCCCTCCGGCCCCAGGCGCCAGACGCCGCCATCCAATGCCTTGAGATAGAAATGTCTGTACTTCCAGTGAGAAGTAACTTGGTAAATGGTCTCATACGAGGTTTCCTCGTCCAACGCCCAGCCCAACCGCTCGCGGACATTAGGTTGCTCGCGCCAGACCAGACCAAAACCACGTACCGGCTGGTAAAATCCCGGCGGCGGCTCGATGCTGGGGTCTGATACGGGATCGCCCTCTTCCCATTCATCAGCGTAGGCGCTCCACTGCCCGTTCCCCTCATCAGCAAAGAGCGCGTAGATGCGCTCCTCAGCTGCTTGCCAGAGCATCAGACCGTGTTCAAAGTGTTCTTCCGCCCCCGCCGAGTAGACCGGCGGGCCGGCGGGGCAGATATCCGGTGCGGGGGAGAAGAACCACTCGTCAGGAAGATCGG
>JAIOSN010000319.1 GCA_021107605.1 Anaerolineae bacterium
GTACTCCGGGCGCAAAATCGCGGCGTGCAACATGTCCGGCAAGCGCAGATCATCCAGATAAACCGCGCGCCCCGTCACCTTGGGTACCGCGTCTGGCCTACTGATGTTCTTTCCAATATATTTGAATTCCATCTTTACTCCTTTTGAGTAGCAATCCACAGATTGCATAGACCTTTGACTACTAAAAAAGCCAAGAATTTCACCACTGAGGCCCGGAGAAGCACAGATCTTTTGAACTTAACCTTCAGCAAATTAACTTTTTGAGTTACTACTCGGCCATCCTGCAAAATTCAAGAGCGGACGCAGATTCACGCAGATTATACAAATGCCTACCGGCTAACCCGCTAATTGCTTACGGCTAACCGCTAACTCTCCTAGCCACCACCGACCGGGGGGAATATGCCGACCTCGTCGCCAGGTTTGAGCCGGTAGATTTCGGCGCGCGCTCGCCCGTCCACGAAGGCTACTTTGGTCTCGTGTGGGCGGATGCCTAAATGGACGATCAGAGCCGCGATGGAGCTCTGCTCCGGTAGTTCGACTGCAAAAGGTTGCCCGATGGGGGTGCCCTCCGGGGCATAGCGTTGCAAGCTAGCGTAGAATTTTACTTTGATGCGCATTGGTTTGGCTCCTCGTCTGTCTGAAAAGTTCTGATTCGGTTCTGGGACCTTAGTGCGCCTACTGAAGTAGGCTACCGGAGGCTGAAGCCGTTTGTCCACCTACGGGGACAGGCACTAGTGCGATGCTAGCGCTCCGTCTGGCTCGGAATGAGAATGGGGCTAGGATACCATTCCCCAGACTGAGGGGGGAGAGCGCGGACGGGAATGACCTGCTTAGCCGCCCGTGTGATGTTGATTTTTACCCGAAAAATACTCCGCCCAGAGCATAGCTTGAGTCTACCGCAAAAACCAAAAATTTCACCCTGAAGGCGCGAAGATTTTCAACTTAACCTTCATAGAATTGACTCTTTCAACAGGCCGGGTTAAACACAATACCGTTCAGATAAGCAACATCCAGACCTCCGAGGTCTTAACTGAACCGTATTGGGGTTAAACATATTTACCCAAAACTAAGTTTTTCTTAGCGTCTTCGTGTCTTTGCGGCAAATCAGCTTTTTCCAGAGGAGCCATAACTAAAGACATCCGATTTCTTAAAGACTAAAGACATCCGATTTCTTAAAGAAATCTGATGTCTACAACAAGAGGCCCGCCAGGATCAACCCAGCGGGCCTCTGTGTTAGGGGCAGGAGGGGTCTAGAGTTCGCCGTAGACCTGGTCCATGATCTCGTCGGAGACGTCGGCCACGACGTTGTGCGGGGGGAGCTGCTCGTACTTCATGAATTCCGGCAGGCGGTCATCCAACGGGGTGAGGCCGGCAGCCTCGTTAAAGGCACGTTCCACTTTGAGAATCTCACCGCCCCACGCGACAGCCTCGTCGCCGGTGTAGTGAGTGCCTAGCACGCCGTTGAGTTCCTCCATCATGCCCTCAAAGCCGCTGGGAATATCCAGAATGGCGAAGGAAATGAAGAGGCAGTGTCCAGAGCTATCGAGCATGGCGGTGGTCTTCTGGAAAGCACGGCTCAAGTCCGCCTTGGAAGCATCCGCCAACAGGGGATCAACCTTGCCGCCAGAGCCGGCAATCTCCGGCGCGATGGTGTAGCCGGCGGTGTGATCGGCGCCCATGGTACTGGTGGCGTAGGTGACGCCAATGCCCTTGATGGCACGTGGCTCGTAAGCGGGCATGCCTTGCCCCTTGACCGCCGGTGAACGCGGGTTGCCGAAGGCGTCGGCGGTGGCCTGCGTCCCGCCGCCCAAGATGCGGCCCATTGCTTCGCCGTTGCCCATCTGGTTGATTAGCTCAATGGCTCCCTCGGCGTCGCCAAATTCCAGCAGGCCGGAGTCCATCGCCACGGCGATGGCGACACCGGTTTCGATGGTGTCCAGACCCTAGGCGTTGCAAAGTTTGACCATCTTAGCGATGGCGTCCAGGTCATCAATGCCACAGTCAGCGCCCAACGCCCAGTCGGATTCGTACTCCACACAGGAGACAATCTCCTCACCGTTCTCAGCGTAGACCGTGTTGGAGCATTGGATCACGCAGCCGGGGCTGCAAGCGTGATTATAGATTTCCCTACCCAGGCGTTGCTTGTTATTCTCGAAGATCGCTTCACCGGAGATTTTGGCCGCGCCTGCAAAACGCCCGGTGCGGAAGTTCCGCGTGGGGAAAGCGCCCGCCTCATTGATGATGTTCACCAACACACAGGTGCCATAGGTGTTAAGGGCACCTTGGGGTTTGGTGAGGGCGTGTTCGCCCAGTGCCGCGCGCAGTTTCTTGGCGCCCTGCATAAAGAGCTCCTTGTCGGCGTATTCCACGCCAGGCGCGCCTTCGCTATTGAGCACCACAAATTTGAGGCCCTTGCTCGCCATCACAGCGCCCAGACCACCCCGTCCAGAGAAGCGGGTCGGTTTGCGCCGCATATCGTTGAAGGCCACGCAGGAGTTTCTATAGCCCAACTCGCCGGCCTTGCCCACGCCAGCCACGTGTACGCGCTTCCCAAAGCGCGCATAGAGCTTGGCGTAGCTCACATAGAGGTCTTCACCCACGTACTCAGCGGCGGGCAGGAACTCTACTTTGGGCTTAGCGCCATTCCAGGTCAGGTGAATCATCCAGTATTCGCCTTTCTCGGCCGGCATCCCTTCGATCACCAGCCCCTTGATGCGCATTTTCGCCAGGGCCGGGGCGAAACCGGTGCCCGCATTGGACTCCTTGATCCCGCCGGTCAACGGGGATTTCCCGCCGATGGAGATACGGGCCGAAGAGGGTGCGGGGGTGCCACTGAGTATCCCCGCAGAAAAGACCAACTTGTTGTTCGGTCCCAGCGGATGACAAGTGGGGGCCACCTCATCGTAAACCAGGGTGGAGGTCAACCCCCGGCCACCTAATTTCTGGTAGCGCTCAACGACTGCTTCCAATTTATACGAACGATCAGTCATATCAATACGCAACATCCACATAAGCTATACCTCCTTAAAGGTAGTTTGATTTTGACGCGCCAACCCGCGTCAGGTTGAGTTGTAATCCAGTTACCCGGCTGGGGGTAAAAAGAAAAAGGAGGCAATCCCTCTCTGTTGTGAGAAGGATTGCCTCCTTTGCAAACACGGCAGGCGGGGGAGTGGTTACTCCTCCACCCTATCGCCCCACTGAAACAGTGGGGTCGGAGACAAAGATGAGTATATAGCTAGTTGTGGGAAGTGCAAATGGGCAAATTGTGCAAATAGCAAACGGCAAAAGACCTCTTGACCACTTAACCCTCGCTAGAGGGCTTCGCACTCCGTAGCCTGTGATCTTTAGCCACGGGCAATAAATAGTACGGTTAGGAGACCGGGCCGAGCTACTCAAACGTGCTTTAAGAGTTCTACCGTTGGTCGCTCACAACCAGGTGACAGCTGCTAGTTGGCAGTGTATAATGGTTTTGAAATGGCACTCAATTTTATGGCTGGAAGAATTGCTACAGAATAGCAGGTTAGGTGTGTCATCGTAGTAGAATATAATTGTCGCAAGCAGGAGATATAAGTCATGAAAAGTAACCCAGAGAAATCATTTGCCGATTATTGGCCAGGTGCGGAGAATTGGATAACACTTGCCTCAGGAGAGTATTATCCTGATATTCTACAAGATGCTTGCAACTTATATATGCCTGTCATAGCCGTTTTTGGCAAGCTCCTGGCTCAGTCTTACTCATCCGAGAATGTTACTACTCAGGCTAGCCTATTTCAGACCTCCGA
>JAIOSN010000159.1 GCA_021107605.1 Anaerolineae bacterium
CAGGGCGTTTCTGTTATGCTCACCACGGAGACGCAGAGAACACTGAGAAAAAATAAAAATACTCGGTGCCCTCCGTATCTCTGTGGTGAAAACTGCCCCAAAATATTGAGATGATACAAATTACGCGGTATTAAGACTAGTTTAAGTCTAAGGAGGCACGCTAGGGATGCCAGAACAAGTTACCCCCGTCCAAGAATCAACCCTCAACCCAGCAACGCAAGCTAAGCAGGAACGCCGCATACAAATTATGATCGGTGGAGGAGGCATTCTCTTACTCGCCCTACTGATTACCGTCATCGTTTTGATGGCCAATTATCCCGCCGCCACGGTAATTATTCGTGATATCGCCATCGTCTTTGTCGCCGGAACGACCTTGCTGATTGGCATCGCCGTTATCGTGCTGATCGTTGAGATTTGGGTCCTGATCAAGGTGCTGCGAGATGAGATTCGTCCCCTGCTAAACTCGGTCAATGATACCGCTGCGACGGTGCGCGGGACCACAAAGTTTGTCAGTAAAAACATCGTCTCACCATTTATCAAATTATCTGGATTCACAGCGGCAGTACGTCAAATGGCCGGAGACATCAAGAACATTGCGAGTACGGCACAACTAAATTCAAAGTCAACCCACACTCAAGGAGGAAAAGATGGCCAAGGAGAGTAGTTTCGGAGCTTTTGTAACAGGGTTTTTCATCGGCGGATTGATTGGCAGTGGTGCAGCATTGCTCTTCGCCCCACAAGCAGGAGAGAAAACTCGCGAACAGGTACGCCAAAAGGGTATTGAGATCAGCGAGCAAGCCACCAAAGCCACCAAAGAAGCCCGCAGTAAAGCAGAAGACAAGATGGCGGAAGTCCAAGTCACGTTCGAGAAAGTTTCTGGAGACTTGCAAAAACGCGTTAAAGAGCTTGAAGAGCAAGGGCGCACGCTGTTAGCGGAAAAGCAGCAACAGATCCAAGAGCTGACCAAAAAGGTTGAGGCGCAGGCCCCCGCGAAGGGAATCACCCTAGAGGACGTGACTGCCAAAGAATAATTGCTCTCAGCATCCCAAAAACGCTGGCCCCGCTATTTAGCGCGGGCCAGCGTTGGTTTTTGGCTCCACTGAAAAAAGAGCGCGCGCCGCTAAGACGCTCACACCCCAAAAAGACCTCCGAGGTTTACAAAAAGGTACCCTGCTGAAAGGTTCTGGTGGTATCTAGCTCGCCTTCCAGTCAGATTACCATCAAAACCTCGGAGGTCTGAACGCTTACTAGAATCTTTGCGCTCTCCGCGCCTCCGTGGTGAAATCTTTGATTTTTTCAGTAGACTCCTCTTTGACCCTACAACAGCCCTAACCAACCGGCGATCACATCCCCGGCCCCGACCATATTAAGCGCAATCGGCAACAGCAAGACCCCCATCGCGTTCATCCGCCGCGACCCCCAGAGCACAGGAATTGAGCCGATGCCGGTAGCTACCGCGCAGACGGCCAATCCCCCGATACCTGTCATTCCTCCCACCACCACCAAGAGAATACCCAACGTCACCCAGGTAACAGTGTGGTAGCTCACCCGCGCCGTGAGAGCGATCACTACCCGCGTCAAACCTAACGAGAGGAAGAAGGCCACTACTCCCGCCAGCAATACCGCCGCCGTTGCCCAGTAATAGCGCTCCGGAGTGTAGGTGCTGTAAAGCGTGCTAATCATCCAGGCCATACCGCCGCGCGTCAGATGCAAACCCGGCACAAAGAAGAAGAGAAAGCCCCCCACGTAGTAAACGACCTTTGAAGCTCCCTGGGAGATAATGAACGCGCGCTCATCGCGTTGGGCAGTAGCGTGACCGGCCAAAAAGCCCCCTAACCCACCCGTCACCACGGGAAAGAAAGCGGCGAAGAGACCGCCCAACACGCCGGCCGCCGTCCCATGGAAGAAGATGCCCAGTGGCGCATCCACGCTGCGCGTGAAATGTTGTGGCGGCAACTCGATATGGGCCAATAGATTCTGGATGACCCACGGTACCGCAAACAAACCCACAAAAGCTGGCAACAGGTTCTGATACGCGACCTGCACGGGCACCAGGGAACGGTACATCAGCACAAAGCCCAGCAGACCGGAGAGCGTGAACGTTGCCAACCCGGCAGCAAGCGATTTCCAGCCCTCCCACCAACGGCGCCAACCGGCCGGCGCACGATCAGAGCCTTTGGGCCACTCTGAAATCAACATGTAGGCGATCACCGTCCAGAGGATCCAACCGATATGTGGTTGTAAAATCGCCCGCACCACAGGCAAGAGCCGCGCAGCCACGGTGGTGAGCAGCGCCAAGACCGCCAAACCGCCTAAACTCCCCATGCCACTGAGGACTACCGCCTCGTATCCCCGCCGTTGCATCAAGTATTTCTGGCCGGGCAGCACCATGAAAACCGTGCTATCATCCGGCACGGAGAGGAAGATACTGGGGATCGTGTTGAGGATCGAGTAACCTGTGATCATCCCCAAAAAGAGAAACGCCATCTCCTCTGGGCTGAGCACCGGAGCCAACGATCCGCTCAAGAGAAGCAGAAACCCGGCGACGTTATAGATGTGCAGCGCCGGCACTATGGCCAATACTGAAGCGCCTAACGTCCCCAAGAGCGTGTAGAAGAGCAGATTCAAGAATGTCATGTCATCTGCCAAATTCATGATTAACTCCGCTGAAAAAAGTTAGTTCACCACAGAGACACAGAGAACACGGAGAAAAATAAAGTTTCAAATCTTCGTGCTCTCCACGGTGAAATTCTTGTTTTTCAATAGACTCATGGCTTACTCCCCCGCCCGCCAATCGTGGGCGGAGCGCAGGATGATCTCCAACTCTCCCTGGTAGCTCGCCACCTCGCCAACGACCTCCAGCAGCAAGCCAGTGGCCGGCGCGGGCGTCACAGCTTCCGCCACAGTGGCCCAGAGCAAGACGGTGATAGTGCCGGCGCCGTCATCCAACGGCGCTTTGATGCCGGCAGAAAAACCGACCGGCGCGCCTAACACCCCCCGCAAACGCACGATCCGGCCCACATCCACCTCAGAGAGCTCCGCTATCTCCACCCAGGGGAATTCGGGGGCCGCCACCAACAGGCGAATATCGCTCGCCTGCTCTGGGATCAGTTCCATTTCGCCCTCGTACACCTGGAGCTCGCCTTGAGCCTCGAGCTCGGCTCCTACATCCAACGCCGTGGGTTGCGGGAGCTCGTCGTAAACGCTCTGCCAGAGCAAGAGCAATAGTTGAGCGGTACCATCATCCACGGTAGCTTTCACCCCACCCTGGAACCCGGCTAGCGCCACCACCCGTCCCGTTACCTGGAACCAGCCGCCCTCATCTTCCACCGAGAGCGCACTCAATGCGCGGACTTCTGCCGGCACGGCCTCGGTCAACGGCGACGCGGAAAGCGCGATATCCTGCACGGTGGATGGGGTGAGTTGCGGCCGATCGCGGTAGAGCGTCACAGTGCCGGTGACCACGATGCCTTGCCCCTCCACGATCTCCGGTAAGGGGCCGGTCAGCGCGGTCAAGGTCTCATCCACAGCGACTGATAATTCATCCGAGGCGTCGCGCACGGTGATCAAGGTCAAGCCCTCGTAAGGTGAGAAAAACTCCTGCACTTCGCCCGATATCCTTACCCGCAAACCCTCATCCAACTGTGTGAGTGAACCAATCTCCACACCCACCGGCTCCGGTCGGTTGATGGTCAGATGTTCCGGCACATTGAGCGTCAGGGAGACAAAATCCTCCCGAATACGGAGCGTACCGGCCACCTCCACCGCATCCCCTAATCCCGGCACCCGGTGGGAGGCTAACAACGCCTCCGTCACATCGCGGTAGGCAGAAACTCGCACTTCCCCCGTGCCATCATCCACCCAGAAACCAAGATAGCCGCCCTCCGAATCGTAGGAGAGACTACGCGAGATATTGCCTTGCAAGCGGACGTAGGCCATGTTCATCGTCCCTTGCGCTTCCGCCACCGTCAACAACGGTATCTCTAATTGTCGCGCCGCCCACCACAACGCTACCAGCCCCACCGTCGCCAGCAAGACAGCGGCGATCTTGACCGCGCGCAGCGGCAGGCGTCCCTGCAAATGCGTGCCGCAGTAAGGACAGGTCTCATAAGGCCCCACGAAACGTCCACAACTGGGGCAGAGCGCGTCCTGAACCGCC
>JAIOSN010000221.1 GCA_021107605.1 Anaerolineae bacterium
TGGCTCAATCCCACGTTCGTCCCCGCCCGCCGCATTCCACGCGGGCACCCACTCTCATCTCGCTGGCGTTGGTGATCGGTTTGGGGGTGGGACACCCTCCCTCGTTAGTTTTTGTGGCCGTGGGTTGGTTGGCTTACTTCCTCCTCCTTGATCCTGCGCTCCTCTGGTCGCCCCGGCGTTGGTGGCGAGCGGTATTGGTCGTGGCGTTGGCTTGGCTGTTGCCCCAGCTCTACCTGCCCCTCCGGGGCAGCATGGCGAATGTGCCGCTCGCCGGCGATAGATTGAATACCTGGCACGGCTTCTGGTTCCACGTTCTGGCGCGCGGTTTCTCCGGCGATATGTTCGCCTTCGCCTCCCCGGCGGATTTGGCGCTCCGTCTGCCGCTGCTCGAAACTCTCTTTGGATTGCAGTTCCCCCGGTGGACGTTGTGGGGCGCGCTGCTGGCGTGGCTCTGGCTTCTCCGGACAGATTGGCGACTGGCGCTCGCTTTGCTTCTCTCCTGGACGGTGCATACCTTCGTGACCATCACCTACCGCGCCCCGCAGACCGTCGAGTACCTGATGCCCGCGTACCTGCCGGTAGTGCTGGCGGCGGGCTTGGGGTTGGCCGGATTACTGCACGTTGCTCACGAGCAACGCCGGGCCATGAGCCGGCGCGTGCTACGTTTTACGTCTGTCGCGATCCTGCTCCTCTCTGCGTGGCAAATTCCCCGGCGTTTCTCCGCCTTTATGCTGCTGGCGACTGATACCTCAGTTCGTGAGCGCGTCGCGCCGTTGCTGGCAGCGGCCCCGCCCGACGCCCTGATTCTGGCCGATTGGCGTTGGGCCACGCCGCTCTGGGTTTTGCAGCAGACAGAGAGCTGGGGCAACGCGGTCAAGGTGGCTTACGTCTATCCCGTTGCGGGCGAGGAGTACGAGCAAGTCTGGTTGGCGCGCGCCTCGGCAGCCGGTGAGCGCGCCCTTTTCGTCACCCACGCTTATCAGTGGCCTGGTTGGACGCGCGCGCCAGTGGGCGGCGGGTACCGACTTTATATTTCCCCCCTAAAAAAACTCCCGGCAGAATTAGACTATTTGCCCTTAGCGGTCGACTGGGGGGCGGTGCGTCTCTTGGGCTATCGCGTGACGGGGGATGCGCGACCCGGCGGGACGTTGGAGGTACAGCTGGT
Organism: Anaerolineae bacterium; assembly: GCA_021107605.1. Lineage (GTDB taxonomy): Bacteria > Chloroflexota > Anaerolineae > B4-G1 > SLSP01 > G713. Next base: position 1,166 of record JAIOSN010000221.1, read on the forward strand.
CTGGCAGGCGACGGGGCCGCAGGAGCCGCCGCCCTCGCTCACTGTGCGGCTCCTGGCCGCTGATGGTGCTCTGCTGACCAACCGCGATCAGATTTTGGGCAGCGACGCGGTGAGCGGCGAGATCTCTTTCACCGAGCTGTCGCTGCCGCTACCGTTAGAAGCCTGTTCAGGGAACGTGCATCTCACGGTGGGCGCTTACACCGTGGAGGAGGGCGTCTTCGAGAATTTGGGCGAGGCAGCGTTGCCGGATATTCCCATGCCATGCGAGTTCCCCGCGCTCCCGACGGAGCACCTGTGGCCCGGATTGCTGGCGTGGACGGGGCCGTTCTTGCGCGGCGTGGATTACGATGTGCGGGGCGAGACGGCCACGGCATACCTCCATTTCTGCGGGCCGGGCCAGGGATTGCAGGTCAGTAACGGCGAGACTGCGGTCGCTATCGGGCGGCTCTGGCCGGGACAGTGCCGCACCGTGAGCGTGCCTGCGGCCACGGGGCGCAGGCCGCAACTCACCTTCACGCGGCTGGATGGTAGCCCCGCGCAGCTGCTTGCGCTGCCGCTGCCCACGCCGCGCGCCGGCGCGCGCTACGTTCCCTTTGGCGACGAGATCGTCTTGGTGGGCGCGGAGACTGTTGAGCGCGGTGGCCGTCTTGTGGTGGATTTGCGCTGGCGGAGCGTGCGGCCGCTGGTCGATGATTACGCCGTCAGCGTGCGGTTGCAGGATGCGGCCGGGGCCGTGCTGGGCATTCATGATATGCAGCCGGGTTTGGGCGCGTTGCCGACGCTCAAATGGGTGGTGCGCGGCACCGAGCTGCTGGATCCGCATCCCTTCACGCCGCCGGCAGAGACGCCTGTGCAAGTCATGGTAGTCGTCTATGAGCGTTTTCGCGGCAGACGTCTGGGCGCAGAGACGCTACCGGTTTACGGGCCTTGATATGAACGCTGCCTGTTCAACTACCGTTCCCTGCCTACTGTCTGCGGCCTACCATCTCCTGTACGATAAGACCTCCGAGGTCTCTGGTAGCGCTGCATGGCTGAAACAACGGCGTATTTGCGGTAAATTTCTTTTGGGCTAGGGTCGCAGCAGACCTCTGAGGTCTACCACGCCTGAGTAGTAACTTTTCTCCTTGTGATATATCCTCTACCATGTTAAAATGGATAGGGACTTATATATTGGAGGACAATATGGGGAGCACTTTCCCTGATTTATGTGCGTCCGTGGTGCAACGCCGTGATGCGGAATTAAGATCACTGCATCTGATTGCTCAAGCTGCCAATTTTACGATACCGGTGGATGATGTTCTAGAGCTAATTTACACGCAGCTCTCGCGTGTCATGGACTTGCCTAATTTCTATATCGCTTTTGCTGATTTGCAGCACAAATGTTTCTCCCGTGCTTTCTGCGTGCGACAGTATGAGCGTGTCTATACTGAAAGCGAATGGGGCATTGAGACCGGGTTGACAGGGTATCTCTACCGTAAAGGGATTACCCTTCGCGTGGTGGATTACGCGGCCGAGTGTGAAGCGCGTGGCCTGCCACCTCAAGGAGATGGAGATGTGCGCGCCTGGATGGGCGTCCCGTTGCTGGCGGAGAATCAGACGATCGGAGTGATGGTGACTTTTTGCGGCGCTGCTGAAGCAACTGTTTTCTCTGCAGCGGATGCGGATTTCTTTGCCACCGTGGCTTCCCATCTGGCCTCTGGCATTGAACGGCGGCGGCTCCATGAACGCTTGGAGACCCGCGCTCATCAACTCAAGACCTTGAACGAGATCGGCAACTTATTGGCTTCCAGTCTGAACTTGGATGAGGTGTTGGAGTTAGTAGTGCATAACGCGGCTGCATTGTTGGATGCGGAGGCCGGTTCATTGCTTTTAGTGGATGAGACGAGCGGCGACCTGATTTTCCGAACCTCCAGTGGGCCGGTGGGTCCGAAGTTGGTGGGTTTGCGGGTTCCGGCGGGCAAGGGGATTGCAGGAGAGGCTTTTGTCGAAAATCATCCCGTGATTGTCAACGATATGGAACACGATGACCGGTGGTATCAGCTCTTTGATGAGCAAGCTCATTTCGTTACCCGTTCCCTCTTGGCCGTGCCTCTCAATGCTCGCGGACGGAATATCGGGGTGCAGGAAGTGATCAATCATCAGGAGCAACATCCCTTTGAAGAGGAGGATGTGAGTCTCTTACAATCCTTCGGGGCGCAAGCTGCTATCGCGATTGAGAATGCGCGGCTCTTTACTACCACCGACCAGGCATTACAAGATCGGGTCGAGGAGTTGACCACTTTTCAACAGATTGATCGTCAGTTAAACGCTACTTTGGATTATGAAGAGGTGCTGGCGCTGACGTTGTCCTGGGCTATCCGGATCACCGGCGCGGAGTTGGGGGTGATGGCCGCTCTGCATGAGGGAGAGGACGGTTCACGCGGCTTACGTCTTCTGGCGGCGGAGGGTTATCCAGAGGAGTTTGTGGGGCAATATACCGGGGACGAGTTGTGGCCCCTGGAACGTGGCTTGATCGGGCGGACGGTTATTTTAGGTAAGCCCTTGTTAGTCCGTGATGTTACGTCCGACCCTTATTACGTGGGGGGAGTAGAGGGGATGCGCTCTCAATTTAGCGTCCCCATGCGGCGTGAAAACCGCGTGATTGGGGTAGTGGGCATAGAATCATCAGACGCGGACTGTTTCTCTGAGGAGAAGATGGGTTTTGTCACGCGCTTGGTGGATCACGCTGCCATAGCGATCGACAATGCGCGTCTTTTCCGCCAGGTGCAACGGGCCAACGATGCCAAGACCGAGTTCATAGATTTTGTTTCCCATGAGCTAAAACAGCCGATGACTTCCATGAGCGGTTATATTGATTTGCTTAAAAGAGGATTGGCTGGGCCTCTGAACAGACAGCAGACGCAATTTTTAGACGTGGTGCGTTCCAGTGTACGGCGTATGGATAGATTGGTGAGTGATCTCTTGGCTATTTCACGCATTGAGTCTGGACGGGTACAGCTAATTATGGAGCTAATTGATCCGCGTGAAGTCACCATCGAGGCGGTGCAATCTTTCCGGCAGGCATTTGAGGATAAAAATCAGACGTTGGTAGTTGCTAACTCTTTCCAGTTACCGGCAATTCAGGGAGATCAGGGGCGGTTGGTGCAGGTGCTTACTAATTTGCTCAGCAATGCCAATAAATATACGCCGGAGGGCGGACGGATCACGCTCTCTCTAGAGCATGATGAATTAGAGGGACAGTCGTATATTCGTTGGCAAGTGACGGACGATGGTATCGGGATGACGCCGGAGGAGGTGGGAAATCTCTTCACCAAGTTCTACCGGGCAGATAACCCGGAGGTGCGTGAACAGCGTGGCACCGGGTTAGGTTTGGCTATCAGTCACCGTATCGTCGAGATGCATAAGGGATACGTCCAAGTAGAAAGCGAACCGGGGCAAGGGAGCACCTTCAGTGTGGGGATTCCGGTGGCAGAGGTTGAGAAGTAGCGAGCTGATTTCAGTTGAGTTTACAGTGAGCGTAGGCTGCGCTCGTAGATTGGTGATGGTAGCATTACTTTCAGACCTCCGAGGGCTACCAATCCGCCATGCGGCGGCGAAATTTTACCAAGACCTCGGAGGTCTTGACTAAACCGTATTGGAATTAGGAGGGGAAACTTGGTAGCATCACACGTTGAGGATATCTTTGCCGCTTCAGACGGGTTGGAACTTTTTCAGCAATGTTGGCTACCAGGCGCCAAAGCTAAGGCCAATTTGGTGGTGGTGCATGGTTTAGGCGAGCATAGTGGACGCTACCGTGATTTTGCGACTTGGTTTGTGCCGCGTGGCTACGCGGTACATTCCTATGACCACCGAGGACATGGCAAATCGCAGGGGCAGCGTGGTCATATCAATGGTTGGGCTGAGTACCGGGAGGATTTGCGGGTTTTCTTGACCCTGGTCAAGGGGGAGTTCTCCCAGGTACCTACTTTCTTAGTGGGGCACAGCATGGGTGGTTTGATGGTGTTGGATTACGCTCTGCACTACCCTGAAGGGTTGCAAGGAGTTGTCTCCTCTGGTCCGTCCCTGGAGTATGGCGCGGATGTATCGCGCCTCTTGCTCTTCGCGGCCCGTGTAATGTCGCACGTCACTCCCGGGAGGCAGATGGCTAGCGGCTTGGATGCGGATGGTCTCTCTCGCAATGCGCAAGTCGTCAAAGTTTATCGTGAGGATCCGTTGGTACATGGTTGGGTTTCGCCTCGTTTTGTCACCGTGATGGGTGAGACGATGACCGCGACTCTGCAGAATGCCGGGCAATGGCCGGCCAACTTACCGCTATTCATTATCCATGGGGGCGCCGATCCTATCTGCCCGCCGAGCGGCAGTCTCCGCTTCTTTGAGCAAGCTGGCGCGCAGGATAAGAGCCGCCAGGTGTATGCGGGTTATCTGCATGAGAGCTTCAACGAGATTGGACGGGAAGCAGTGTTGCGTGATCTGACTGAGTGGCTGGCCGCGCGGCTAGGGTAATGATGATTGCCCCGCAAAAATGTTAGCTCATCACAGAGACACCGAGGGCACTGAGAAAAA
>JAIOSN010000057.1 GCA_021107605.1 Anaerolineae bacterium
CTGGATATGTCCTGGTTGGGGTTGCGCTCGCGTTGCCAGCGGCTGAATGTACCTTTGCGTGTTTCCCCCGATGACGAGGATAGCGCTGCGAACGACGTGGCGAATGCGTCTGTATGGTGAAGTGTCTCTTGTTCAAGCCAATACTCCTGGATAACACGGTACTTTCCAATCTGGCGCTGGTGGGACAGATGGGTTTGGTCTTCCACCTGTGGCCTGATCGGGTGTGCATGACGCGCGCGGTGCGGGGCGAATATCAGCGCGCCGTACAGGAAGGATTACTTCCTGCTTATGCTTGGAGCGATTTGCCGGTTGTTGACATGACGGCTCAGGAAAATGCTCTGGCGCAGACTTTCTCTACACGTTTGGGGATTGGCGAACGCAGTTGTCTGGCGATTGCGCACACGCGGGATGCTCTCTTTGCAAGTGATGATGCAGATGCTCGGACTGCGGCTCAGAAATTGGGCATTCCCGTTACCGGGACCCTGGGTATTCTGGCTCTAGCGGTACGCCGTGAGTTGCTACCTTTGTCTCAAGCCAACACGTTGTTAATGGCGATGATCGCGGCTGGGTATCGTTCGCTATTGTATAAGTTGGATACGTTGGTGAAGTAGTCTGGTAGTCACGAAGTGATGCCATCTCAAGTTGGCTAGCCCCATTCATGGGCGTTGGCTCGCTTTTTTGCTCACTCGCTTTCTCGCTCACTCGCAATTCCGTTTTATAATGAGGGTCGCTAACTATCCGCTGTTTATCTATATTTAATAAGGAGTCCTAGATGGGAGAGAAATTAGAACAACTAAAGCAACATCTTTATCGCCATTACGATCTGCAAATGGCCGGAGCCGTGTTGAGCTGGGATCAAGAGGTCAATATGCCTCCCGGTGGCGCGGCGGCGCGGGCGGAACAATTGGCGACGCTCAACGCGATGGCCCACGACATCTTCACCGCCGCTGAAACCGGACGGCTCTTGGAAGCTGCCGAAGTGGAGGTCGCGGGCCTGGATTACGATAGCGACGCGGCGAGCCACGCGCGGGTGATGCGCCGTGAGTATGATAAGCAGACCAAGATTCCCACCGCGTTGGTGGCAGAGTTCTCGCGGGCGCGCTCGCAGGCTTTTGTGGCTTGGCGCCAGGCGCGGGAGGAAGACAATTATCCACTCTTTCAACCACATTTGCAGGAACTTCTGGATATCAATCGTCAGATAGCCGATATTTTGGGTTATGAGGAACATCCTTACGATGCGCTCTTGGATTTCTACGAGCCACAGGTGAAAACCTCCGAAGTGGCGGAACTCTTCGTGGAGCTCAAGGCCGGGTTGGTCCCGCTCTTGCAGGCGATTGTGGAGCGCGGTCAGCCGGTGGATGATGGATTCTTCCAGGCGGAGTATCCCGTTGACCGGCAGTGGGAGCTCACCGAGGTGATCTTGCGCGAGATGGGTTACGATTTTAACCGTGGGCGGCAGGACAAGGCGGCGCATCCCTTCACCACCAACTTCTCCAGCAGTGATGTGCGCGTCACCACGCGCCTCAGAGTTCATCGTCCCCAGTCGGCGATTTTCGGCAGCATCCACGAGGGTGGACACGCGCTCTACGAGCTGGGCATTCCCTCGAAATTCGATCGCACGGTCTTGGCCGGCGGCGCGACGTTAGGTTTCCACGAATCACAATCCAGGATGTGGGAGAATATGATGGGCCGCAGTCGCGCTTTTTGGCATTACTATCTGCCCATCATGCGCGCTTTCTTCCCCCAACCGCTGTTGGGAGTCTCCGAGGAGCAATTCTACCGGGGCATCAACAAGGTGCAACCGGACTTCATCCGCGTGGAAGCCGATGAGGTGACTTACAATCTGCACATCTTCGCGCGCTTTGAATTGGAGAAGGCGTTGGTGACCGGCGAGCTCCAGGTTAAGGATGTGCCCGCTGCTTGGAACGCCAAGTATGAGGAATACTTGGGTATCACGCCGCCCAACGACACCCTGGGTTGTCTGCAAGATATTCACTGGGCGCATGGCACCATCGGTTACTTCCCCACCTACACGTTGGGCACGCTCATCTCTGCACAACTCTTTAATCGCGCTAAGGCGGAGATCCCTGGTTTGGAAGCCGGTTTTGCTGAGGGGTGTTTCTTGCCGCTTTTGGAGTGGATGCGCGAGCATGTCCATGTCCACGGCAGCAAATTCACCGCCGCTGAATTGTTGGAGCGCGAGCTGGGTGAGAGGATCAGCGCTCAACCTTTCTTGGATTACGTGACTGCGAAGTACACGGAAATTTACGAGCTCTAGCCCCTGGTTTGGTAGCTAAATAACGTTTCAGTTTACTGGCTCTTTAGGATTTCGCGTGGTCAAGCAAAAAGTTACCACGGATTTCACAAATTAGCACGGAAAAAAGCAGAAAAGCAGTGCCATCTGTGTAATCTGTGGTGAAAAATTTGTATTGCGAGGCATCCACCACACCAAGTTCCAGAGACCTAATTTACCTACAGATTAACAAGGAGGATTACCGATGAAGAAATTACTAGTGTTTTTGAGTTTGTTCTTGGTAGTGAGCTTGCTGATTACGGCCTGCGCCACTCCTGAACCTACGGCGTAACCCACCGTAGAGGTCACCGTTGAGGCTACATATGAAGTGACGTAAGAGACTACTGAGGAGCTAGTCGTGGAACCGACAGAGGAACCAACCGAGGAGCCAACTGTCGAGGCGGAACCTGTCGCCATTGAGATGGCTAAGACCATGCGTCTGCCGGATCTGGAAGGACGCACCATCGTCGCCGTGACCGGTAACGATTACACCCCGCTCAACTTCGTCGATCCACTGACGGGGGAGGCCGTGGGCTGGGAATATGACGCCGTCAACGAGATCTGCCGCCGGCTCAACTGCGAGGTTGATTGGCAGGTCACCTCTTGGGATACGATGATCGCCGCTGTCAAAGAGGGCCAGTTCGACGTGGGCATGGA
>JAIOSN010000175.1 GCA_021107605.1 Anaerolineae bacterium
ATGTCATTAAGTTAAGCAACTGGTCAGACCTCAGAGGTCTAATGCGACCCTCTCCCGCAAGAAATTTACCGCAAATACGACGTGGTTTGCAATTATGCGGCGCTACCAGAGACCTCGGAGGTCTTATCTTAATGACATAAATACTGATTGAGTCTACTGAAAAAGCCAAGTATTGCACCACGCAGGCGCAAAGACGCGCAGATTTTAGAACTTAAATTTTTTCTTAGCGGCTTAGTGTCTTGGCGGGGAGCTCCCTTTGCTCAGGGGAAGCAAGCTTAATCTACCCTCAGCTCATTTTTTCTCGGTGCTCTCCGTGTAGGCGATAGCTGCGTAACCGACCACTCGTTGGCGGTCGCCGGCGGTATCACCGGAATTGCGGTAGTCGAGTAAGTGCGGTTGCCAGCCGCGCGCTGCGGCGATGGTCATCAGCGCCACGATGGGAGCTTGACCGCAGGCTTCGCCGGCGGCGACGGCTGCGATATCTCCCTGCAACACGTCCGCGATGAAACTACGGTCCAGGCGTTGGGATTCCTCGTAACTGTGATAGTGGCTCAGATCGGAGCTGATGACCAGCAGATCAGCGGCTCCAACGAATGGGGCCAGGGCCTCGCCCACCGCGATGGGGTGGGCCTCGCCAAAGAGCAACGGGACGATGGGAGTCTGAGGGAAGAAATGTTGGAGAAAGGGAAGCTGGACTTCCAGAGAGTGCTCTTGCCGGTGCGCGTCGGCCAGTAGCTGGAACTGGTCATCTGCTGTGGCGAGACGTTGTAACGTCTCTTGCGCCACTGGCATATTGCCCAACGGGGTCTGGAAACTACCGTAATCTCCCAGCGCGACGCCGGTGAACCAGACTTGATGCGCAGGGCCCAAGAGAAAAATCTGCTCCGGGGCGGTGGGCCGGTTTTCCAGCAGCCGGTAGGCGTAAGCCGCGATAGGCCCGGAGTAAATGTAGCCGGCGTGCGGCGCGATCAAGGCGTGGACTCTGTCTAGGGCCGGGGGTTGGGCTTGGGCTAGATAATTTTCGATGGTTGCTTGTAACTGCTGCGCATCACCGGGGTAAAATGCCCCGGCGACAGCCGCAGGACGTATTTGGGTTGTCATGATTACCTCCTATTATTAGTCCAGTAGTCCAGCAGTCGGTAGTCGGATAGTCGGTTAGGATCTCCAAATACCGGGAATCAAGGCGCCGCACTGTGGACATTTGCCCGGTTCTTCCCACTGCGTGCGGGTCCGGTGTCCAGTGCGTTCAATCAGGAGCGTATCACATGTAGGACAGTAAGTATTTTCGCGGGTGGGATCTGGGATGTTGCCGACATAGACATATTCCAACCCGGCCTCTTTGCCGATATTGTAGGCGCGTACCAGTGTCGCGGGGGGCGTGCGTGGACGGTCGCGCAGCTGGTAGGTGGGGTAGAAAGCCGTGACGTGCCAGGGTATCTGCGGGTCAACGCTGACCAGCCACTCGGCGACGTTCCGCAACTCCGCGTCGGAATCGTTCAACTCGGGGATGACCAGGGTGGTCACTTCCGTCCAGACGTCGGTCTCCTGGACGAGATAAGCGATATTGCGTTTGATGGGAGCTAGTCGCGCGCCGCAGTAGTCACGGTAGAGTTCCTCCGTGAATCCTTTGAGGTCAACGTTGATGCCATCCAAGTAAGGGGCGATGCGCTCCAATGCGTCGATGGTCATAAAGCCGTTGGAGACATAGACGTTCTTGATGCCGTGCTCGTGGGCCAGTTTAGCGGTGTCGTAGCTGTATTCAAAGAAGACCGTCGGCTCGTTGTAGGTGTAGGCGATAGCTTCAATACCTTTTTGCTGGCAGAATTGCACAATCTGAGCAGGAGAGAGATGTTCACTGAGGTTCTCTGCGGGTTGGCGTTGCCGCACCTGTGAAATTTGCCAGTTCTGGCACCAACGACAACTGAAGTTACAACCGTAGGTGCCGATGGAGAACGCCTCTGCGGCGGGGAGGAAATGGAAGAGGGGCTTTTTTTCAATGGGGTCAATATGCGCGGCAATGGCCTCTCCGTAGACTGTCAGGTAGAGAGTCCCTCCACGATTGATGTGTACTCCACATTGGCCCCATCCGCCGGGCGCTAAGGTGCAATAATGCTCACAAACGCGGCATTGGACAGCTTGTTCTGGAAGCTGGCGGACTAACTTAGTTTGATGTAACATCGCTCTCCTTTCCCCACAACGGGCCCAAGGGAGCGGGGCTACACTGTACTTGGTTCCCCTTGCCGAACTGGGGTAATTAGCAGGACTAGAGAGTAATTAACATGTAAACGATAAAAATTACTAACACTACACTAGCAATCAAGGCTATCGTGCGTAGCATTTTGCGTTCTGCTTCCTGTTGCTCTAACTGGCACCGTTGCAATGCCTCTCTATCGGCGCGTTCCTCAGCTAACATGCGTTCCATGCGCGCGTTAGCTGACGCTGTTACTTGTTTCTTGATGCGGCTCGAATCCGTCATCTGCTGGTGCAACCGCTCGATGGTGTCAGTCTGTTTGAGCAGGCGTGTTAGCAGATCAATGGGTGCGTCGCATTGCTGACACAGCTCGTCGCCGCTCCAGTTATAGGTGCCACATTCCGGGCAACGGAGTTTCAGCGGGCGGTCGCATTGTGCACAGACGGAGACGTTCTTGTTGTGATAGTGTCCGCAATTGGGGCAGAGTCGCCCACGCAGCGAGAACTGGTTATGGCAGCTAGCACATTGCACCTGCTCAGTATGTGTAGTCAGGGCAATCTCCTCACCGCAGACCGGGCATTCCATGCCAGCTATCAGATAGCGCATCAAGCTAACTCCCCGCAACTACTTTAGTATTGCTAACAAGCCTTCTGGATAGAGTGGAGGTATGGAGGTGAATGAACTTAATTCTTTCCAGATGCAGGTAAAGGGCTTCCCATTATCCTCATGCCCGTTGACGGTTGGCATTGAGTACCACCGGGAATCTTGGAAGCGGGCTTCATAGAGCAGAGCGATTTCATGACCTTTTTCACCTTGGTACCAGAAGATGCTCTCCAACATGCCGAGATAATGAGGTTCCATTATTTTCACGTTGAATTCTTCTTGTATTTCGCGGACTAACGCCACATGCCCCCGCTCGCCAAATTCGATGCCTCCGCCAGGTGGGCGATAAAATGATTGGTCTTTGCTTTTATCGTAGTCTTCAAAGACCAAGATGGCATCGCCTTTCCGAAATATACCAAGCGCAATAGGTCGGATAATTTGAGATTTCATGTGGTTGGTGCTGCTTTTTCCTCCACCCGCTTGAGGCTAAACCCAATCCGCTGCGCCTCTGGTCGGAGGGAGATGATGCGCACGGTTTTGTGCATCCCCACCTGTACCACGGTAGCTGGATCGGTCACTCGCTCTTCACTTAACTCCGAAATATGGATCAAGCCCTCGATTTTGGGCATTTCGAGGGGGCAGGCAAAAGCCCCGAAATCGACTAAGTTGACGATCTCTACCTCTACTAAATCGCCTTCATGGTAAGTATCACGGACCTTTTTCCATGGATCGGATCGCAGCCGTTTCAGACTTAGACTGAGATACCCTTTGCGGGAGTCGGTATCGAGGATATATACTTGGATCTTCTCGCCAATCTCCACGACCTCTGAGGGGTGGTTGATGCGTTCCCAAGAGAGCTCGGAGATGTGGAGCAAGCCATCTACGCCCTG
>JAIOSN010000244.1 GCA_021107605.1 Anaerolineae bacterium
GAGGGCGGTCTGGAGCAAAGAGACTAACTGGTTCCCCTTTTTTTGCCCTCGGCAACAAAGTGAAGCATTCTCCGGGGGGGAGTGGCGATTCAGGGGGGGCAAAAGCGTTATGGTAGGTCAGACCGATCTTCATCATTGTCCGGGCGGCTTGAGCGTGTGTTCCTTGTTCCTTGAGGATGATTAAAGCCCGTTCGTAATGGTCGATTGCCTCCTGGTGAGTGTAACCCAGACGGGCCTGGTCGCCGGCAAGTAGGAGATACTCGATCGCTTTGTCTTTGATCCCTGCTTGCTCGTAATGGTAAGCCAAATCGGCATAGTGCGGTTTGAGCAGAGTGGCATCGGCAGCGTACAGTTCCTCGATCGCCTCGGCCGCCCGGCGGTGCAACTCATGTAGGCGACTGTGCAACTGCATGCCGTACACCGCGTCGCGCATCAGGATATGCTTGAACAGGTAGCACGACACTGCACCTCCGATGAGCCATCAGTTTACAACAGCTAGCTCAAGATGTGGGCACCGAACTCGCGGGGATTGTGATCCTTGCAGGGCGAGAGCTGGGGAGTGCCCAACGTGACCAGGATGCAATCGTAGCAAGAGTCAACTTCTAACTTTCAACTCTTTTTCCCAGCCAACCCCAAAGCGTCCGCTATCCCTTGCATGGCTGCCAGAACAATGCCGATATGTTCGGGCAACGGGACGCCTAACATCTCCGCACCTTCCTCGATATCCTCGCGCTTGACGCCGGCCGCGAAGGCGCTACTGCCCCATTTCTTCTCCACCGAACTCACCTCAACATCGTAGATGGAGCGGGTAGGGCGCACTAAGGCCACGGCCACGATCAGTCCCGTCAGCTCATCGACAGCGTAGATCGCTTTCTCCAGCGGGGTCTCTGGGGTGACGCCGGTGAGATAGGGCGCGTGCGCCTGCACGCCGCGAATCAACTCTGCGGGCATCTCTAGCTCACGGAGAATCTCTGTACCTTTCGCAGGGTGCTCGTCAGGATAGCGGTCATATTCAAAGTCGTGGATCAGACCTACGATGCCCCATTTTTCCACATCGCCATCAAAACGCGGGGCGTAGGCGCGCATCGCTGCCTCTACCGCCAGCGCGTGTTTAATTAAATTCCGGTTCTTGGTATATTTCTTGAGCAGTTTGTAAGCTTCTTCACGTGTGGGCCACATAGTTTCTCCTTAAAAAAATTAGTCAGGTAGTCTTTAGTCAGGTAGTCTTTGGTCGGGTAGTCTTTGGTCAGGCAGTCTTTGGTCAGGCAGTCTTTGGTCAGGCAGTCTTTGGTCAGGTAGTCTTTGGTCAGGTAGTCTTTGGTCAGGCAGGCAATGCCCGCTTCGGTGGATTATTGCAGGGTGATAAATTAAAAAATCTGTGGAATTTGTGTGATCTGCGGATATTATGGTCAGGGCGAAATCTCACAGAACTTCGTAGCAAAGATGGGGAGCGGCTCCCCTAGAATGGGCACGGTTTTGGCTACGTGCAGGTCCCACCAAGCGCGCCAGAGAGCTGGGACTTCCCGCCACTGGTACCGGCGCAGGTGGATGTAGGGCACGCGGTCGGCCATGTAACCTTCCGCCTCCAGCCCCAGGGTTTGACAGGTGTAGAGCGCACGCGGCAGGTGGTAACGTTGGGTGATGAGTACCACTCTATCCACCAGGAAAATATCACGGGCGCGATAGCAAGTATCATAGGTGCGCCGCCCGGCGTAATCCAGAACAATGTCCGAGCGCGGGATACCCTGTTCCAAGAGATAAGCCAACATCTTCTCCGGCTCGTTGTACTCCAGCACGTGATTATCTCCGCTGACGAGTATCTTTTGCACACGCCCTGTTTGGTAGAGTGTGGCGGCGGCCGCCAGTCTGTCCCGCAAAATATCACTGAGCGCGCCGCTGGGCCAGTAACCGGCTCCAAAGACAATGGCCACCGGTCGAGCGGGGAGTTGTTCTGGTGTGGTGTGGATTTGAGCATCGAAGCGAGTGGATAACGTCCAGATGGTCCAGGAACTAACGCCCAATCCAGCTAAAATCAAGTACCGGAGTCGCCGGGGAATACGGTGTCTGCTATTGAACATTCCGCACCTCTGAGATGGCCGCCGCTACCTCTGCCACTAGAGCGGCATCGTCGCCCCAGACCAACCAGACATGGTCAAAATAACGATAAACGAAAGCGGCGCCCCAGCGACTAGCCCACCACTTTCCGGGCGGCAACCCTTCCGGTCGCGCGCTCTCCGCTGCCAGATCGCGTACTTGCTGCGGCAACAATGTGTCCGCCTGCTGCTCAAAATTCATGGCCTGGAGGCGCGAATCCCAGGCGGTTTGCCAGAGCACCACCTTTTTATCTTGTGCCCCTTGCCAGAGTTGCAGCAGGTCGCCGTTCCAGCCTTCAGCCGTGGTGGTCGTCAACGGCGCACTGCTCCATTGGTCAAGCGTGAAGCGCATCACCGCTTCCCCTACCGTCTCGGTGTGAGCCAGTATCCAGTCGTTGGCGACCGCCGGTTCCAGCGGATCGAAGGCCACGAAGGCGCCGTGTTCCTGGTACGCAGTCGGATGGAGCAGTTGCTCGGTGGTGCTGGGGGGGCGACGTAAGACCTCATCCAGAGCCGCAAATCCCTCGGCCTGGTAGAGCGTCGCCGCGAACTGCTGCCCGATCTTCCAGGGCAGTTGGCCGAGCTGCACTGAGAGAGAGGTGTTCTCTGACCAGACCGGCAGGGTATCCAGAAGTGTTTGCGGCGGATCGGCGGTCACTGCGCGGCCGGAATATCGAGAGAACGTCACCCAAGCATCGCCAGCGACGATTGCCTCCAGCGCCAACCGACGATCTAGGGAGCCGGGTTCCTTGCGCAGGCGGGGCAGATTGCCATGCTGCTCCGGGAGCGCTTGAGCGTAGCCGTAGGCAACTTGATCGGCCACGACTTCCACCGGCCCGGTCCAATCACGGCGCAGATAAATCTGCTCATCGGTGGGAGAGTAGAGCGCGGCGACTTGGTGGGACTGCTTCACCGGATCTAGTTCTAGCTCACCGGCCGGCCAGAGTCCCAGCGCTTGGA
>JAIOSN010000084.1 GCA_021107605.1 Anaerolineae bacterium
AAGGTACATCGAGATAAGCTGGCGCGCTTGGGCGTCCCCATCTACACCGCGCACACCATCCTCAGCGCCAACGGGTCAACAGAGGTGGAATCGGTAACGGTAGCCGCGATCGATGAGCATTTCCAGCCGCTCCCCGGCACAGCCAAGACCTTCGCTTGCGATACGGTGCTCATCGCCGTGGGGCTGGAGCCGGTGAACGAGTTCACGGAGAAAGCGCGCCTGTTCGGCCTGACCGTCCTAGCCGCCGGCGACGCGGAGGAGATCGCCGAGGCTTCGGCAGCCATCTTCTCCGGCAAAATCAAGGGATTGCAGATCGCGCGGATGTTGGGCGCGACCAACGAGGAGATACCGGAGAGCTGGGCGCGCACCGCCGCCATCCTCAAATCGCATCCGGGGGCGACCAGCCCCGAACGCACGCCAGCAGCGGAGACTGGCATCTTCCCGGTCTTCCACTGCTCGCAAGAGATCCCGTGTAATCCTTGTGCCACCGTCTGTCCGCTAGACCTCATCCACATCCCCAGCGACGACATCCGCCAGCTGCCGGAGTATCACGGCTTTGCGGGCGAAAAAAGGTGTCTGGGCTGCGAGCAATGTCTCATCACCTGCCCTGGTCTGGCCATCACGCTGGTTGATTACCAGCAAGACACCGAATATCCCACCGTCTCGCTGGCCTACGAATTTCTCGCCAGGAGTGTGGCCGCAGGCGAGATGGTAACGGTCTTAGACGCCACCGGCGAGAAGTTGGGCGATGTCGAGGTCAGCCAGGTCCGTGCAACGAAGCGCAACGACCACACCGCAGTCGTCAAAGTGAGAGCGCCGCGCGCATATGCCAAACGCATCGCGGGGCTGCGCGTGCAAGCGCCGGAGGTCAGTGTGGCCTTGCCAGAGAGCGTCAAGCGGCTAGCCGATGACGACATCGTCTGCCGTTGTGAGCGCGTCACAGCGGGCGAGATCCGCGCGCTGATCCAACAGGGCTGCCGCGATATAAACGAGATCAAGGCCGTGACACGCGCTGGGATGGGAGCGTGCGGCGGCAAGACCTGCACCACATTGATCGCGCGGCTCTTCCGCCAAGAAGGCGTGTCCCTGGATGAGGTGGCAAAGAACACCAAACGCCCGCTCTTTGTGGAAATCCCGCTGGGCGTCTTCGCAGTAGCCGCGAAATCCCTTTCGCGCCACCATCGCGATTTGGAAATCGCGGCTACTGGTAACTTTCAACCATTCTCAAGAAGAGAAACAATGCCTACCAATAATTATGATGTCATCATCATCGGCGCGGGGAGCGTCGGCGTGCCCACCGCACTGGCTCTGGTGCAGAAAAATGTAAACGTGTTAGTGCTCGATAAATTTGCCAGCGCAGGACAGGGTTCCAACAAAACAGCCATCGGGGGAATTCGCGCCACCCACTCCGATCCGGCCAAAATCCGGCTCTCTCTGCGCAGCCTGGAGATTATCTCCACCTGGGAGGAAACTTACGGGCACAATATCGAATGGACACAGGGCGGCTACTCTTTCGTCGCCTACCGCGAGCGTGAGGAAGAGATTCTCAAAGGTCTACTGAAGATACAACAAGCTTACGGCCTCAACATCGCCTGGCACGAGAAGGAGGACTTGCTAGCCATCATCCCCGATCTCAATCCCCAGGAGTTACGCGGCGGCACCTTCTCACCGAAGGATGGTCATTGTTCCACGCTCCTCACCAGCCATGCCCTCTACGACCAGGCGCGACGGGAAGGCGCTACCTTCCACTTCAACGAGAAAGTCACGGATGTGCTCTTCGATGGCGCTCGGGTGATGGGCGTGCAAACCGACCAGGGCAGTTACCACGCGCCTGTCGTCATCAACGCCGCCGGGGCTTGGGCCGGAGAAGTGGGCAATCTGGTGGGACTGGCGCATCCCATCAACCCGGAGTCGCACGAGGCCGGTATCACCGAACCGGTAGCCCGATTCTTAGGTCCCATGGTCGTTGATATTCAACCGGCGCCCGGTTCCGCCAACTACTACTTTTTCCAGCTGGGCACTGGGCAGATCGTCTTCTGCATCACGCCCAGCCCCTCCATCCCCGGCTTCGACTGCCACGAAACGAGCAAATTCCTCCCGCTGGTCTCCCGCCGCATGGTCAAGCTGATGCCCCGACTCACCAATCTGCGCGTGCGGCGCACCTGGCGCGGCCTCTATCCCATGACGCCCGACGGCTCACCGCTGGTCGGCTGGGCAGAGGAAGTTAGCGGGTATCTCATGGCTATCGGGATGTGCGGTCAAGGCTATATGCTAGGGCCGGGATTGGGAGAGCTCTTGGCGCGCATGGTCACACAAAGAGAGTTGGGCGCGGAGGATAAGGAGACGCTAGCCATCCTCTCCCCCTATCGTGAATTTGCCGGTGAGGAAGCGTTGAAATAGTTGAGAAAGTCGAAAGTTGAAAGTCGAAAGTCAAAGGTCGAAAGTCAAAAGTCAAAAGTCGTGTCATTCCGAGCGGAGCGCTCCGAGCAGTGCGAGGAGCACGTAGTCGAGGAATCTGCCGACAGATTCACGTTATGAGTCAGCTAAGTAGCAGATTCCTCGCTAGGCGCATCGCTAGCGCTCCGCTTGGCTCGGAATGACAAGCCGCGGGGTATGCTCGGGAGACCGGCTCGCGCGAGCCGTACTAGTCCACGCCGGTGGACTTGGCAATGGTAGCCGCGAATTCATTCGCCAGGCTCATTGGGCCAGAAACAGAATTGTTTCTTAGTAGCAGCGTGCTCCGAGCAGTGCGAGGAGCACGTAGTCGAGGAATCTGCCGACAAATTCACGTTATGAGTCAGTTAAGTAGCAAATTCCTCGCTGGGCGCATCGCTAGCGCTCTGCTTGGCTCGGAATGACTAGACTGAAAATCCAGCCACTTATGATGTATAATGTGACGTATAGGGAGGTGTGCCATGACCGCCAGGATTTTCATCAACACTAACGTCTTAGTTTATGCGCATGATCGCACAGAATCGGAGAACCCAGATGAGTAAACGCAAACATAAACGAAAATTATCCCCGACTGTTACCCTGCGCCCGCGCCTGGAGCATCTCTGGGCAGATGAGGCGTTATTGCACAGAGATGATAGCGCGCTCGCCGGAGATTTAGATGTGCTCCGGCACGGCATTGAGCCGCGCTTCCTCTTGCGGACGATGCTGCGCACTTACGACGCGGCCTCACCGGAAGTACGCGCCCGTCTAGACGCGGTGCTCCCCGCTTGGCTCCGCAAACACGAATATCTCAGCACGTTGCGCGAGATAGCCACCGACGCCACGCCAGCCGCCGAACTGCGCAACCCGCTTCAAGCTTGGCTAGCAATCACAGGGCTTGAAATTCAGCTAGCCGCAGCGGACGCGCCAGACCTCTTTTACCGCGCACTCTACCTAAATGATGAGGAAAGATTAGGTGAGCAGTCACAAGGCTTCTTAGCCATTCTCTGGTACACCAACCAACGCAAATGGCAAGCCTCGGGACTGGGCATCTTATTAGATTACAATCCGCCGTGGGATGGCGCCGTTAAGGACATCATGATCTTACCCTCTCGCAATCCCGAACGGTTACTCAAGCATCTGCATAGTATGCACTCAAAAGGGGATATGAAGCTCCGTCCAATTAGCCCTGAGCAAGCCAAAACTCTGATGCTAAAATCCCTCTTCTGTAACCAAACATCAGAAATTCGCCTACCCCTTGATTTGATCAAAGCTAAGTCGGAATTTGAGCAGTGGATCCTTGCGCTGCCGGATGGCCCCGATACCCCGGAGTTCACCTTAGAGGATTTCAAACGTCTGGCCCACAATGGCAAATCACCTGAAGCCATCGTGCATTACGAACAGACCGTCGGGCACCGAATCCGCCTGGAGGATGGCAAGGAACTACTCATCATTGATCCAGATCAACAGAATTGGGGCCGGGGCTGGGAATAGAGTTTCAGGTCCAACAAAAAAACCTCCGGGATCAGATAGACCCCGGAGGTTTTGGTTATACAAATTTATTCAGGTTTCCCGACACTCAAGAAACAAGCATTCCACCACAGAGACCCGGAGCGCACAGAGATTTGAAACTTGACTCTACTCTTAAGATAAGACCTCCGAGGTCTCTGGTAACGCGGCCTAGCGGCACACAACGTCGTATTTGCGGCAAATTTCTTTCGGGCTAGGGTCGCAGCAGACCTCGGAGGTCTGGTCAGTAGCTTAACTTAATGACATTGACTGTCTACTGTCTGCTGTCTACTGTCTGCTGTCTGCTGTCTGCTGTCTACTGTCTACTGTCTGCTGTCTACTGTCTACTGTTTACTGTCTGCTGTCTACTGTTTACCGTGTCTCTGTGGTGAGTTAACTTTTTCCAGCAGAGTCATTCTGTGATCTTCACGTAGATGATCGAACTCCCTCCACTCTGGCGCACCGTCCGCACGCGGAACATATCTTGATAAGCCCGCGCAAGTTGCGAAAGTTGCGTGTATCCATAGGTGCGGGAATCAAAACTGGGATCCAGTTGGCGCAAGTACTGCCCCAACGGCCCCAATGAGGCCCAGCCATCATCTTGAACCGCCATCTCAAAAGCCTGTTCCAGGAGGGGGCGCGGATCAGGCGGCCCCTCACTCTTAGTTTTGCGGGCGACCTTCTGGTGCTGACGTTTAGGTTTCTGCTGCAAATTATCAGTGTAAACAAAGACATTGCAAGCGTTTACAAACGCGCGCGGCGTCATATTCCTCCCAATCCCCATGACAAAGATACCTTTCTCGCGGATACGCGTTGCCAACCGCGTATAATCACTATCACTGGAGACCAGGCAAAAACCACTTACTCCACTGGTATAAAGAATATCCATCGCGTCAATGATCATGGCGCTATCGGTAGCATTTTTGCCCGTGGTATAGCGGAACTGCTGGATTGGTTGGATGGCGTGTACGTTCAAAGTTTTCTGCCAGCCCTTCATCTCTGGCTTAGTCCAATCACCGTAGATACGCCGGATCGTCACATCACCATATTTCGCCGTCTCCGAGAGCATCTTCTCTATCAGCGAAGGTTGGGCGTTATCACCATCAATCAAAATCGCCATACGACGATTTCTTACCATCTTGTTTTCATCTTCCATAATATTTTTTCCTCTAATTTAGTAGCACTACATCAATTTTATACAGGTGCGTTTCAAATGCACTGAGAGCTGTATCCATGTTGCGTGTTACGTAAATTTTCTCAAAACGGAACACGCAACCTGCTACCAGAAATTCAACCAAAATGAAACGTACCCAGCTCATACAAACTGTTGCTAATATTCCCGTTCCGGCTCCAATAATACAGCTCTCAGCCGGCAGCCGCAAAAAGCCCCGAAGCCTTCGTGATCCGCAGCGCGCCCTCAGCAGCAAGACGACGCGCCACCAACGCTCTGAAATCGCGCTCTTGCGCCGGAGTAAGGGGAAGACCGGTCAACGTATTGGAAGAGAGCACATAATCCACCAACGGCGCGACCTCCGTGACCAGCAACTCATCCTCATAAACATACTGCGCAACTTCACCAAAATGAGCGGCCAGCTGGGCAGCACCGTTTTCCAACGTAAAGCCCATCACATTTGACTTTAGTTGGGCCATCACCCCCGGGCGGAAATGCTCCACCATTTCCCACATCTCGCTCATGTGCGCCTCACCTACCGTGGAGGTGTAGAAGCGGCCACCGGGCTTGAGCACGCGGCGGCACTCCGCCAATGCCCACTGGCGCTCCGGTATATGGTAGAGCATGTGATTGGCAATCACCAAATCGAAGGACTCTTCAGGGAACGGGATCTCCTGAGCGTCCACCACCCGGAAATCGGCTGCCGGCAAGCTGTCCCCCAGGTTACGGCGCGCCTCGGCGACCATACCCGGCGAGAAGTCCGTCAAGGTGAATTCCCAGCCGGGTTGGATGCGGTCCCGGTTCTCACGCCAGAGCAGCCCTGGGCCGCAACCTAATTCCAGGATGCGAGATTCAGGCGAGAGCGCAAAGTGGTCAAAGAGCCAGCGGAACCAGGAATAGGGGTTGGCGCTAAAGCGCGCGTGTAACTGACTCCGCGCGTTCAGGTTAGCAGAGGTTTGATATTGTTGCGCTACCAGCTCTTGAAAAACTACCATCTCAGCTCCCTCCATCACGCGTGCGAGTTTGGTTGCGTTCCACGATCTCCACGAGCACTTCTTCAGCGTTCACATCCAACATCTCGCAGAGTCCCAGACAATAGACCAGCAGATCACCGACCTCATCCACCATCTCCACCCGGCAATTGATCTCTGCCACGGGGAGACGATTGCTCTGCTTGTATGCCCGCGCCAACTCGCCCAGCTCCTCCATCATAAAGACGATCTCTTTGCCCACATCGGTGACATTGAAACCACGCCGGACTTTGTTTTGATATATTTCGCGTTGTAGAGCCTGTAAATCCATCATGGCAGGTCTCAAATACCACAGCGAATATCATGGTCGCGCTGCCCAGGGTAAGCGGTGAGAATCTCCACGCCTGTCTCCGTCACCAGCAACGTATGCTCCCACTGCGCTGAAAGTTCCCCATCCGTCGTCAGCGCAGTCCAGCCATCATCCAACATCCTGATCCGATAATCGCCGCCGTTAATCATCGGTTCGATGGTGAAGGTCATGTTGGGCCGCAACTCCATTCCCTGCCCCGGTCGCCCGTAATGTCGCACATCCGGCGGCTCGTGGAAATTTACCCCTACGCCATGTCCCACAAAAGCTCGCACAACCCCGTAACCGTGGTTTTCGGCATGTTGCTGGATAGCATGGCCCAGATCGCCCAAGCGGTTTCCCGGTTTAACCTGGTCGATCGCCAGATAGAGACATTCCCGCGTCACGCGCACCAAGCGGCGCGCCTCTGCGAAAACGTCGCCAATCAGAAACATACGGCTGGAGTCGCCGTAGTAACCATCCAAGATGGAGGTGACATCCACGTTGAGAATATCGCCATCCCGCAACTTACGCGGGCCGGGAATACCGTGGCAGATCACGTCATTTAGGGAGGTGCAAACACTCTTCGGATACCCGCGATAATTCAAGGGTGCCGGTACCGCGCCATGAGCCACGGTATATTCGTGAACCCACGTATTGATCTGCTCGGTGGTAATGCCGGGGCAAATGCGCTCCTCCAACAGGTCCAAAATCTCACTGGTCAACCGGGAACTTTTGCGAATGCCCTCAATCTGCTGGGGACTCTTGATAAGAATCCCCCGTACTTGTTGCTGCTGCCGCGACTTAGTGAACAGTTGCGCAAAAGTTGATTTGGAACTAGACTGCGCGTATTTTTCCCTTAAAAACTTACTTATTTCATCCATGCTATCCAATACCTCTCTTACAGAACAATCCGCCACGATAACCACACTAGTATAAAACGACATCTGATTACGTCAAGTTGACCGCACTCTTCCAAGATGATTGTGTTATCTAGCTGAAGTCAGATATAATTAGGCCTGAAGATGAATTATGAGGATTTTTCCACATGTTGGCAGCTGGAGTTGTCAAATTATCATTTCTAGCGAAACAAGGAGATTCTTATGAAAAAATTGCTTTCCGGTAATGAAGCTATCGCCCTGGGCGCGTGGGAAGCGGGGGTGCAGTACGCCTCGGCCTATCCCGGCACACCCTCCACGGAAATTTTGGAGAACTTCGCCCTCTACCCGGGGATCAAGGCGGAGTGGGCCAGCAACGAGAAAGTCGCCCTGGATAACGCCATCGGGGCCTCGTTTGGCGGCGCGCGCACCATCGCGGTGATGAAACACGTCGGCGTCAACGTGGCTGCCGACAGTTTGATGTCGCTCTCGTACACCGGCGTGAAAGGCGGGCTGGTGCTGGTCAGCGCCGACGATCCCGGCGCGTTCTCCTCGCAGAATGAGCAGGATAACCGGCAGTATGCGCGCTTCGGCAAGTTCCCCTGCCTTGATCCCGCCGATAGCGAGGATGCCCGGCGCTTTATGGCTACCGCCCTCGAAGTCAGCGAGCGTTCCCAGACTCCGGTGCTCTTACGCTCAACCACACGGCTCTCGCATTCCAAATCGGTGGTCGAGTTCACGGAACCGCAAGCGCGCGAGTTCCAGCCACTGCCCAAATTCGAGCGGGAGGGAGAGGTGACGCGCGTCATTATCCCCGCCATCGCCCGGCGCCGCCATCCAGAGATCGAGCAGCGCTTGCAAGCGGTCGCGGAATGGGCCGAAAGCGCCGCCATCAACCGCCTGGAGTGGGGTGATAAGCGGATCGGCGTGCTCAGCACCGGCATCGCCTACCAGTACGTGCGCGAAATTTTCGCCGGTTACTCCATCCTCAAGTTGGGGATGAGCTATCCGTTGCCGCTGGACAAGATCCGCGCCTTCGCCACCGAGGTGGAGGAGTTGATCGTCGTCGAAGAGCTGGACCCGTTCATAGAAGATCAGCTCAGAGCCGCCGGCATCAAAGTTGCGCATGGCAAGGACATCTTCCCGCTCTGCGGCGAGCTGACGCTGGCTAAGGTGCGCGCTGGCGCGATCCAAGCCGGGGTCCCGGTTGAACCGCTGCCGGGCAAAGTCGCGCCGCTTGCAGAGCTAGCTATCCCTTCACGGCCCCCCGCGCTCTGCCCCAGCTGCCCCCACCGCGCCTTCTTCTACAACATGGCGCGCCAGAAACGCCACGCGATGATCGCCGGCGATATTGGCTGCTACTCGATGGGTGTAATGGAACCTTACAAATCTATGGATATGCTCATCTCGATGGGCGCGAGCATCGGCATGGCCCACGGCTTCAAACAAGCGGGCGGGCAAGAAAGCGCCGTCGCCACCATCGGCGATAGCACTTTCTTCCATTCAGGTCTCTCCCCGCTGGCGGCCGCGGTCTACAACCACGTTAACATCACGGTGGCCGTGCTGGATAACCGCATCACGGCGATGACGGGGCAGCAAGAGAATCCCGGCACCGGCATCACGCTCCAGGGTGAAGCGGGCCGCGAGATAGACATTGCCGAGGTAGTGCGCGCGATGGGCGTCACCTTTGTGGAGGAAGTTGATGCGTGGGATGTGGCGGCGGTCGCCAAGACGCTCAAAGCTGCCATGCAACATCAAGACGGGCCGGCCGTGATGGTCGTACGCGGCGCGTGCATCTTCACCCCGCATTTCAAACCCCAAGCCTCGCTACAAGTTGATCCGGAAAAGTGCATCGCCTGCGGCGTCTGCTTCAAGGTCGGATGCCCCGCCATACTTAAGAGCGAGCGAATTTACGAGAAAACGGGGAAGCAACAAACTAAAATTGATCCGCTGCTCTGCACCGGATGCACGGTATGTCAGCAAGTTTGTCCAGTGGGAGCGATAGAGCGAGGAAGCGAGTGAGCGAATGAGCGAAAAAACGAGTGAGCGAATGAGCGAGTAACACTATATCGCCTTCTCGCCTTCTCACCTTCTCGCCTTCTCGCTTTCTCGCCTTCTCGCTTTATCGCCTTCTCGCCTTCTCGCCTTCTCGCTTTATCGCCTTCTCGCTTTCTCGCCTTATCGCTTTCTCGCTCTCTCGCCTTCTCGCCTTCTCGACCTCTCGCCTTCTCGCCTTCTCGCTATCGCGCCTTCTCGCTTTATCGCTTTATCTTAATCAGGAGAAAACTATGATCAAACATAAGAATTTTCTATTTGTCGGTGTGGGCGGGCAAGGGGTGCTCACGGCGTCGGACATTGCAGCACAGGTAGGGTTGGATTTAGGGCTAGACGCCAAGAAGTCGGAGGTGCATGGTTTCTCGCAACGCGGCGGAGTGGTAGAAAGCCACATCCGTTGGGCGCCCAGGGTCGGTTCGCCCACCTGCGAAAAAGGAACTGTGGATGTATTGCTGGCCTTCGAGCTCTTGGAGGCCGCCCGGTGGATCGACTGGCTGAAACCCGGCGGCGATATCATCGTCAACCGGCAACAAATCACCCCGATGTCGGTCAACTTGGGTCAAGCCAACTACCCAGACGCGGAGGCTCTCTTAGCCGCGCTGGAAAAGCGCGCTGGTCGCGTGATTCCCGTGGAGGCGTTACCGTTAGCAGAAAAAGCCGGGAACGTGCGCACCATCAACACGGTGTTGTTAGCAACCCTCTCCGCGTTATTGGAGACGGATCCGCAGCTCTGGGAGAACGCCATTTTACGGCGCGTGCCCAAAAGATACGCCGAGGTGAATAAGGTCGCGTTCAAACTGGGGCAGGCCGCGGCGAAAAAGTAGGAAATAAGTCTCCTATGAAAATCCTCACCGCAGAGACGCAGAGGGCGCTGAGATTTTTATAAATGCCCATACCCGGTTAGCGCTGGCTTTCGTCCGCGCGGGTGACCGTGGACAGGCATCCCCCCCCCTAAAAAACAAAAATTTAGCGTGACCAAATATCTTTCAGGATGCAGATGCACGCGGATGAACGCGGATTTTCGATTTTATCTGCGAAAATCTGTGTGAATCTGCGTCCGCTGGCGAGTTTGGCAAAGTGGCCGAGTAGATACCATAAAACTAAATTCTTTTCTTAGCGTCCTTTGCATCTTTGCGGTAAGATATTTTTTTCAGAAAAGTCATTTCTTTCTCAGTGTCCTCTGTGTCTTTGTGGTGAAGATTTTTATTATAGAAGCAGCTAAGGAGGAACCCATGCAATACCGTCCATTTGGAAAATTAGCTTGGCAACCTTCGGCGTTGGGGTTTGGCTGCATGCGCCTGCCCACCATTGATGGCGATTCCGCTCAAATCGACAAACCACGGGCTACCGAAATGATCCGCTACGCCATTGATCACGGCGTCAACTACCTTGACACAGCTTGGCCCTATCACCGCGAAGCGAGCGAGCCTTTTGTCGGCGAAATAATGACGTGTTTGAAACCACGGGTTCGATCTGTGGGAATCTAGCAACGGATCATAGTTCCCCATCTCCTCAAAAG
>JAIOSN010000200.1 GCA_021107605.1 Anaerolineae bacterium
CATTTTTACTTCAGGGGCTCCGGCACGTTGGGCGTGGCCGTAACAATCCTGACTGACGGCAATCAGGCGGTTTGCCTGGCGGAAAGAAAATTGCAAGAACGGTTTGACGTACCATAGCGTAGGCACAATGAAACCCGCCTCTGAGTTAACGTACACGTCACGTCCATGCATTGTAATCACCAGCGGGACGCCGGTCATGGCTTTGGTCAAGCCTGCCACAAATCCCATCGGAATCGCCCAGTGAGCATGAATGATGTCTATTTCTCGTTTTTTGACCACTTGACACAGCTTGATTAAGCCACGGAAAAGAGAAAAGGCTACAGTTAGCCGGGGATTACGGATGTAAGCGTTACTAGCCCTGCCATAACTGACGGAATCGTGAGCTTGGTAGGGTTCCAGGTGTACACCATCCATCAGCCGCCTGGCTCCCATACTGGGATCCCAGGGGATGATAGCGTATACCTCGTGGCCCAAGTTGACCAGTGCTGATGCCAACCCATGCACAAACTCACCGGCATTACCACCGTCAAAAGTTGGATAAGCATGGGAAATTATTGCGATCCGCATCTGTTCACCGCAGATCCTTGTTATATTCCATATCAAACCACATCGCAAAGAACAACGACTGCAAGCCCGCGATCACGCTGGACATCCAGGCCAGCGCGTTGACCGGCGGAATACTCCCGTCCAAGATCAGCCATTTGTAAAATACCCGCAGCCCCAGCGGTACGCTGGCGAACAGCAAGGAAAATGCCATCGCGTAGAAAAATAAGAGCGGGTGAAAATCTCGGATGACGTACTTTTGCACCATCCGGTACAAAAATAGCCGGAATAGCAACCACGAGAGTTGCGGTATCATCCGCAGTGGTTTGATACCGCTCTGCTCCCCGATATTATACACCGGTTTCACCGGCACGTCGCGCACGCGGAAGTTATACACGTTCAGCCGCACCAGTAGATCGTTCGGCTGGCCGTAACGCTGGTACATCTTATCCCAGTCAATCACCTGGAGTGCTCGCCGATTGAGCGCCGTGTACCCGCACTGTGAATCGGCCACGTGCCAATACCCCGATGCAATCTTGGTCAACAGCGACATCGCCGAGTTACCCAGGTAACGCACCCGGGGAATCTGATGCCACGCATCGCCGGTGAACAGCCGGTTGCCCTTGGCGTAGTCCACCTCGCCGTCCACCACCAGATCAAGCAGCGCGGGCAGATCGGCGGGGTCCATTTGTGCGTCCCCGGCCATCACCACCGCCACATCTATCTCGTGATCGCGGCACCAATTGTAGCCGGTGGCGATAGCGCCGCCCACACCCTGGTTGGTCTCGTGCTGGATGAGTAGCAATCGCTCGCCCAGCCGGGGCAGATAACGGCGTACCGTTTCCACCGTCCCGTCCCGGCTGCAATCGTCCACCACCACGATGTGGTCTACACAGTCCGGCATCGTCTCGATGACACGCCCCAGCAGCGTCTCTTCGTTATACGCCGGCACAACGACGGCTACAGTATGATTTCGATACATAGGCAATGAACCAATAACTAAAAGTAGATTTTAATGATGTGTTGGCCCCGGTCAGGGTACTGGGGCTGGCACATTGAACACCCAATGCCGTTGGAGCCAGGTCACCCGATCAAAGTCGGCATCGTCCGTGGCGATCTCGCTCAATCCCAACCGCTGCATGACCGTTACATGCAAGGCATCCCGAGGCAACAGCCCAAAGACGGTGATATTCGCCAACATCTGTGGAAAATCATCTTCAACCACTGCCGCCAACTGTAAGTGCGGCAGCCCCACCAGACGTCGAAGCGCAACCTTGATCTCGGGGCCGCATCTAGCTATCGCCCCACTCATATCCTCTCGTAACACGTTCAAGGGATTGCGTCCATAGACATCTTTGACTCTCGCTAGAAGCAGGCGATAGAACAGCTCATCCATGGTCAAAACAGATGTATAGACCCCAATTTCCCCCTGAACCATCCGCCCTAAGAAAGCCCGTATCGTAGACAGATGCACCGGATCGGGCCGCAAGTACATGTAGAACACGTTGATGTCTACATAGACCTTGTCCCTGATGACCTTATCGGGCTTCATAAAAGTTCCCGATTTTCAGCTTGAAATTGTAGTTCTGAGCAATCTCTTCCCCTAAACAGCCTGCCAGCTCATCAAGGAGCTTCAACCAATCCCTCTCAGCCGGCAAGAGGCGAATTTCGCCATGGTGGACAATGATGCGCACCTGTCGGCCCAGATGGGCTTTCTGCAGGAGGGCTTCGTCCAGCAACAGTCCCCCCTCTACTATTCGTGTTTCCCTCACCACAGCAGTTGTAGTCATGCTTCCCCCTTCAGTTCTGATCATTTGTCAGAGAGCAGCGCCACTTGGAGCCGGTAGCAATCGCGCCGCCCACACCCTGGTTCGTCTCGTGCTGGATGAGTAGCGATCGCTCACCCAGCCGGGGTAGATAACGGCGTACCGTTTCCACCGTTCCGTCCCGGCTGCAATCGTCCACCACCATGATGGGGTCTACATAATTCGGCATGGTCTCGATGACACGGCCCAGCAGCGCCTCTTCGTTATACGCCGGCACAACGACGGCGATGGTGTGATGCCTGTACATAGGCTAGCGGACAATGAATCAATGGACCATCAACAATAACCGACCTTCGGCTTAATAACACCTCATCATGTGTACCGATGTCGATCAAGACAATCATATCTTCGTCCGACTCCGGATCGGATTCGAAGGCAAATACGATCCGACAATCATATTCGACCCAGCAGGCCCACAGACCCTCCAACTGCCCCCTAAGTTTATGTGTCTTCAACGGCGGATCAAACACATCCTGAGACAGCAGCTCCAACACTTCCAACATGCGTTGCCGTAAGTGAGAATTCTTGCGAGCTTTTCGCTTAAATGCACGCCGGAAACTCGTATCCCATGCTATCCTTCTCATTGTTCGGTTTGAGTTTCATCGAGAATCTGATCCAATAAATCACGTCGCAGATCAGCAAAATCACCGACCTGTGCTTGTCCCTCTCTTACAGATTGCAAAGTCTCCACCGCATGGCGCGCTATCTCAGCACGCCGACGTTCAACTAGGCGATGATGAATCAAGTCAATCAGTGTTTCCTGATCCTCGAGCGGCAATTCTTCAATGACATCAATTGCCTTTTGAAACGGTGTGAAGGCCCTTGGTCTCATGCTCAATCTACTTTCCATATCTAATTCCCTCCTGCATAGCCATTCACACTTTCGTTAGCAAATGGCGGTTCTTGACGTAGTCCACTTCATCGGCAACGACTGGTTCTAGCAACGCGGGCAGAGAGCCGCGCGATCAGAACTTCTTCATTATACGCCGGCACGACGGTGGCTACAATGCGATCTCGGTACATAGGTCAGGGCCTGCCAATGCCACGGAACAGGATTTCACGCGCCTGGCGAACTGGGCCGGTCACTACCCGCCGCCCATCCACCAGCACCGGCGTGTGCAGAGTGTTCCAGTCGAGTTTCCGGTACTCCTCATGCGCCACCAGCACCACGACTGCGTCACAGCCCTGCGCCATCTTGACCACATCGCCCTGGTATCCGGGCACATACGGATCGTGGATCACGACTTCCGCGCCCAATGCCCGCAGCCGTTCCACCAGCACCGCGCTGGGCGAGTTGCGCGTATCGTCAGAGTTCTCCAGATACGCATAGCCCAACACCAAAACGCGCGACCCCGCGAGCTCCTGCCCTGCTTCCGCCAGCGCATCTTCCAATAGTTTGACCATGTGCAGCGGCATGGACTCGTTCACCGCGCG